>JBFFZT010000001.1:0-25910 GCA_041568535.1 Burkholderiales bacterium
GAACGCCGCGCTCAACTGGATCGAGATCGGGCCGCGGGACTGGCGCGTGAGAGCGTGGGCGGACGTCGGGCACCTGGAGCGCGCGCTCGACGACCTGCCGGACTGAAGCCATGGCGCCGCAGCTCGAATTCCTGATGCGCATCGCCGCCGACGTCGGCGAGCTGCAGACCATGGGCGGCGGGCCGCTCGGCGAGCGGCGCGTGGTGGCGATCACCGGCGGGTCGTTCGAAGGGCCCGGGCTGCGCGGCACGATCGTGCCGGGCGGCGCCGACTGGCAGATCGGGCGCGCCGACGGCGTGCTCGACATCGACGCGCGCTATGCGCTGCGCACCGAGGCGGGCGCGCTGATCCGCGTGGTGAGCCAGGGCTACCGGCACGGGCCGCCCGAGGTGCTCGCGGCGCTCGCACGCGGCGAGGCAGTGCCCGCGAACCGGTATTTCTTCCGCACGGTGATGCGCTTCGAGACCGGGGACGCAGCGCTGCTGTGGCTCAACCGCACCATCGCGGTGGCGACGGCCGAGCGCCGCGCCCGGCAGGTGCTGCTCGAAGCCTGGCGGCTGCTCTAGGCGGGCTCGAGCGGCGGCTCGTCGAGGAGGGCGATCTGCTCCCGCAGCTCGAGGATGCGGTCCTGCCAGTAGCGCTGCGTGTTGAACCAGGGGAACGCCGCGGGGAACGCGGGATCGTCCCAGCGCCGCGCGATCCAGGCCGAGTAGTGCAGCAGGCGCAGCGTGCGCAGTGCCTCCAGCAGGTGCAGCTCGCGCCGGTCGAACTCGAAGAACGGCCGGTAGCCCTCGAGCACCAGGCCGAGCTGCTGCGCCATCGCCGCGCGATCCCCCGAGAGCAGCATCCACAGGTCCTGCAGGGCGGGTCCGCTGCGCGCGTCGTCGAAGTCGACGAAATGCGGCCCGGCGTCGGTCCACAGCACGTTGCCGGCATGGCAGTCGCCGTGCAGCCTGATCGCGCGCAGCCTGCCCGCGCGCTCGAAGCAGCGCGCCACGCCCGCGAGCGCGAGCGCGGCCGCGCTCTGCCATGCTTCGCGCAGGTCGGCCGGCACGAAGCCCTGCTCGAGCAGCCAGTCGCGCGGCTCGCGGCCGAAGGTTTCGGGGTCGAGCGCCGGGCGTGCAGCGAAGGCGCGCGTCGCGCCCACTGCGTGGATGCGGCCGATGAAGCGCCCGAGCCAGCGCAGCGTCTCCTTGTCTTCGAGCTCGGGCGTGCGACCGCCGCGGCGCGGGAACACGGCGAAGCGATATCCCGCGTGCGCGTTGAGCGTGGCGCCTTCGAGCGCGAGCGGCGCGACCGCCGGGATCTCGCGCGCCGCGAGCTCCTGCACGAACGCGTGCTCTTCGAGGATCTGCGCGTCGCTCCAGCGTCCCGGGCGGTAGAACTTCGCCACCACGCTGCCGCCGTCCTCGAGCCACACCTGGTAGACGCGGTTCTCGTAGCTGTTCAGCGCGAGCAGCCGCCCGTCGCCGCGCAGGCCCGCGAGCTGCAGCGCGTCGAGCACGGTTTCCGGCGTCAGTCCGGCATAGGGCGCGGGCGCGGTCATGCGATCGGCTAGACTAGCACCGCGCATGAAAGCCGCCGCCGAAAACGTGGTCGAGGTCCGCGACCTGCACTTCGCCTACGGCGACAACCGGGTGCTGCGCGGCCTCTCGCTCACGGTGCCGCGCGGCAAGGTAGTGGGCATCCTCGGCACCAGCGGCTGCGGCAAGTCGACGCTGCTGAAGCTGATCGGCGGCCAGCTGCGCCCCGCCCGCGGCACGATCCACGTCGACGGCGAGCCGGTACACGCGCTGGAAGGCGCGCAGCTCTACGCGCTGCGGCGCAAGATGGGCATGATGTTCCAGACCAGCGGCCTGTTCACCGACCTGAGCGTGTTCGAGAACATCGCGTTTGCGCTGCGCGAGCACACCGCGCTGCCCGAGGAAGTGATCCGCAGCCTGGTGCTGATGAAGCTGCACGCGGTGGGCCTGCGCGGCGCGCACGCGCTGCGCGTGGGCGATCTCTCGGGGGGCATGACGCGGCGCGTGGCGCTCGCGCGCGCCATCGCCATGGACCCGATGCTCACCATGTACGACGAGCCGTTCGCGGGCCTCGACCCGATCTCGCTCAACGTCATCTCGGGCCTGATCCGCACCCTGAACGACGCGCTGGGGGCGACCTCGCTCGTCGTCACCTACGACGTGCACGAGTCGCTCAAGGTCGCCGACTACCTGTACGTGATTTCCGAAGGCGTGGTGATCGGCAAGGGCGCGCCCGCCGAGATGCGCGAGTCGCAGGACCCGCGCATCCACCAGTTCCTGCACATGGAGCCCGACGGACCGGTGCGGTTCCACTACCCCGCGCCGCCGCTTCCGGGGGAGCTCAGCCTGTAGGCTAGGCCTTGCCTTCCTTCGGCACGAACTTCAGCGCCACGCCGTTGTTGCAGTAGCGCAGGCCGGTGGGCGGCGGGCCGTCCTTGAACACGTGGCCGTGGTGGCCGCCGCAGCGCCGGCAGTGGTACTCGGTGCGCGGGTAGATGAGGAAGTAGTCGGTCTTGGTCTCGAACACGCCCGGAATGGTGGTGAAGAAGCTCGGCCAGCCGGTGCCGCTGTCGAACTTCATCGCCGAGGTGAACAGCGGCAGGTCGCAGCCGGCGCACACGAAAACGCCCTGGCGCTTCTCGCGGTCGAGCGGGCTCGAGCCCGCGCGCTCGGTGCCTTCCTCGCGCATCACATTGAACGCGGCGGGCGACAGGCGCTTGCGCCACTCGTCCTTGGACAGCTGGAGCGGCTCGTCCGCCGAGGGCGTCGCCGTGCCGGCGGCAAGGAACGTCTTCCAGTTCTGCTGCAGCTCTTCGACCATCGCCATTCCTTTCTTCTGAGCGTGCGCCAGCCAGGACGCCCCGGCCAGGGGCACCGCCAGCAGCGCTCTCAACAGTTCGCGTCGATCCATGAGGCCTCCTTGCCGAGTTTAGTCGAAGGCTGCGCCGCGTCCTGACAAAAAGAAAACGGCCAGCAGGTGCTGGCCGTTGGACTTCGCGCGCGCCGGCGAGTTCTAGTAGCCGGCGTGGCCGGCGATGACCGCGCCGATCATGGCGCCCACGATCAGGCCGCCGAGGACGTCGTGCGAGCTGTGCCGGCGGTAGACCACGGTGGGCGCCTGGTGCACGACCACCGGGCGGTGCGCATACGCGGGGCGATAGGCGTACGGGCGGTACCCGTAGCGGTGCCGGGCGTAGTACGGCGCATGCTTGTGCACGACCACGACGCGCTTGTGGCCATGGCCATGGCCATGGCCATAGCCGTGGCCGTGGCGGTAGCCGTCGGCGAGGGCGGGCGTGGTGCTCAGGAACGCGGCGCCGGCCAGGGCGGCGAGTGCGAAGGTCTTCTTCAGCATGTCTGTCTCCTTTCCTCGTTGCACCGGGCACCCAGGGGCGCCGGCGATGGAGACATGGTCGTGCTGCGGGGGCGTAACGTGTGTAACGGTGTGTTACCCGCGTAACGGCGGCGGGCCTATTTCTTCTTGTATTTGTGCGGGGCGCGCGGCTCCGGCGACGGCCGGCGGTACTGGAGCATGGCGCCCAGCCTGCGCTCGAACGGGTCGCGGCGCACGAGCGCGCGCTCCTCCGCGGGCGTGAGCAAGTCGTAGTGGGGCAGGGCGTCCAGCCGCTCGGCCACGGCCCAGGCGCCCTTCGCCGCCGTCACCCAGGCGGCGGGTTGCAGCACGCGCAGGTCGAACGGCCGCGAGTACGCGCGCAGCGTCTTGTGGTCGCGGCGGTTGGCATACTCGTGCAGGTAGGACATCGCCAGCTCGCGCAGGCTGCGGTACACCGGGTCGCGCCAGCGCAGCGTGATGCCGTTGGTCTTGGAAATGGCGCCCCAGCGCCCCCGGCGCCGGAACAGCGCGACGACGTGGTCGTAGTCGCGCACCGCGCGCATGTCGAGCAGCAGCGGCGGCTCGCCGTGCACCCAGAGCGCGGCCGCGGCGAGCATCGCGCCCTCGATGCAGTGCGCGCGCCGCGCGCGCAGCACCTCGCGCACGCTGTTGCACGTGTCGCCGTGGGGCTCGAAGTTCTGCCGCAGGTCGTAGAGGAACGCCTGGATCTTGCGCGGGCTGTGCAGGCGCCGCAGCACGGCGAACTCGGCCTTGGTGAGGCCGAGGTCTTCGCGGCGGGCAAATCGGCGTCGGGTCGCCATCCTGACCGCATCTTGACACGCCCCGCGTTGCGCAGGAAAAAGGCGATCCAGAGGAGGACTCACCGATGAGCTACGTAGACGGTTTTCTGCTTCCCGTGCCGAAAAGGAACCGCGAGGCCTACCGCCGCTTGGCCCGCAAAGCCGGCAAGGTATGGCGCGAGCACGGCGCGCTCGACTACGTCGAGTGCGTGGCGGACGACGTGAAGCCGGGCAAGTGGACCTCGTTCCCGCAGGCGGTGAAGTTGAAGCCCGGCGAGACGGTGTGGTTCTCCTGGATCGTGTACAAGTCGCGCAAGCACCGCGACCGCGTGCTCGCCAAGGTGATGCAGGACAAGCGCCTCAAGCCGATGATGGATCCGAAGGCGATGCCGTTCGACGGCCGGCGCATGATGTGGGGCGGCTTCAAGGTGATGGTGGACCTGTGACTGCGCCCTTCGTCATCACGCGCGTGCTGGACGCGCCGCGCGACAGGGTGTGGCGCGTATGGACCGAAGTCGAGCATCTCAGGCAATGGTGGGGGCCGAAAGGCTTCGTCGTCACCCACTGCAAGGTCGACCTGCGCCCGCGGGGCACCATGCACTACTGCCTGCGCACGCCCGACGGCAATGAGATGTGGGGCAAGTTCGTCTACCGCGAGATCGTGAAGCCCGAGCGCCTGGTCTGGATCAACTCGTTCTCGGACAAGGATGGCGGCACCACCGTGCATCCGCTGATGGCGGACTGGCCGCGCGAGATGCACACCACGGTGCGCTTCGAGGCGCAGGGCGCGAAGACCCGGGCGACCGTGACGTGGGTTCCGGTCGAGGGCTCGAGCGAAACCGAGCGTAAGACTTTCGATGCGGGCCGCGACAGCATGAAGCAGGGTTGGTCGGGCACGTTCGAGCAGCTCGAGGCTTACCTGTCCCTGTGAACGCAGTACAGTGAGCGATGGCCAACCCCGCACCCGGATTCAGGAAGACCCCGCGCAGCCACATCGTCACGCGCCCGGCCGGAAAGCGCGTGCGCGTGACGCTTGGCGCCGAGTTGCTCGCCGATTCGCGCGACGCGCTCGAGATGCGCGAGGGCAGCTACCCGCCCGTGTACTACGTGCCGCGCAAGGACGTGAAGATGGAGCGCCTCGTGCGCACCGCGCACGCGACGCACTGCCCCTACAAGGGCGACGCCTCGTACTTCTCGATCGTGGACGGACCCGAGAACGCGGTCTGGAGCTACGAGCAGCCCTACGACGAGATGCGCGACATCCAGGATCTGCTCGCCTTCTACCCGAACAAGGTCGCGATCGCGCTCGGCGATGAGTAGGGCGACGCGCCGCGAGTGGATCGGGCTCGCGGTGATTGCGCTGCCGTGCATGCTGTACTCGATGGACCTGACGGTCCTCAACCTCGCGGTGCCCAAGCTGAGCGCCGCGCTGGCGCCGAGCAGCGCGCAACTGCTGTGGATCGTGGACATCTACGGGTTCCTGGTCGCGGGCTCGCTCATCACCATGGGCACGCTGGGCGATCGCATCGGCCGGCGCCGGCTGCTGATGATCGGGGCGGCGGCGTTCGGCGCCGCCTCGGTGCTCGCCGCGTTCTCGAGCAGCCCGGCGATGCTGATCGCGGCCCGCGCGCTGCTCGGCGTCGCGGGGGCGACGCTCGCGCCCTCCACCCTGTCCCTGATCCGCAACATGTTCCACGACGCGCACGAGCGCACCGTGGCGGTGAGCGTCTGGATTATGAGCTACTCCGCGGGCGCGGCCATCGGCCCGCTGGTGGGCGGCGCGCTGCTCGAGTACTTCTGGTGGGGCTCGGTGTTCCTCATCAACGTGCCGGTGATGCTGCTGCTGCTCGCGCTCGCGCCGGTGCTCCTCCCCGAATCGCGCGACCCGCACGCGGGCCGGCTCGACGTGGCCAGTGCGGCACAATCATTGCTTGCGGTGCTGGCCGTGATCTACGGCTTGAAGCGCATCGCCGAGGACGGCGCGGCATGGTTGCCCGCCGCGGTGATCGTGGCGGGCATCGCGGTCGGCGTCGCCTTCGTGCGTCGCCAGCGCCGGCTGCCCGACCCGCTGATCGACCTGCGGCTGTTCCGCATCCCCGCGTTCAGCGCGGCCATCGCCACCAACATCCTGGGCTTTCTCGCCACCTTCGGCACGTTCCTGTTCATCGCGCAGTACCTGCAGTCGGTGCTCGGCCTGTCGCCGCTGCGTGCCGGGCTGTGGAGCACGCCGGCCGCGTTCGCCTTCATCTTCGGCTCGATGGTGACGCCGGCGATCGTGCGCGCGTTCGCGCCGGCGACGGTCATCGCCGGCGGCATGCTGTTCTCGGCCGCGGGCTTCGTGGTACTGGCGCAGGTGGGCGCGTCGGCGGCGCCGCTCGCCGTGCTGGTCGTCGGGTCGGTGGTGTTCTCGGCGGGCCTCACGCCGGTGGTCACGCTCACCACCGACCTCGTGCTCGGCGCCGCACCGCCCGAGCGCGCCGGGGCCGCGGCCTCGATCTCCGAGACCAGCTCGGAGCTCGGCGGCGCGCTTGGCATCGCGCTCCTCGGCAGCGTGATCACCGCGCTGTACGGCGGCGCCATGGCGGGGGTGGCGATGAACGGCGTGGCCGCGCAGGCGGCCGAGGCCGCGCGCGCGACGATCGGCGGCGCCGTATCGACGGCTGCGCTGCTCGCGCCGCCGGATGCCGCGGCGCTGCTCGGCGCGGCGCGCACGGCGTTCGCGCGCGCTTTCACGGTCACCGCGTATATCGGCGCCGGCATCTCCGCCGTCGTTGCGCTCCTCGCCGTGGTGCTGCTGCGCGGCGTGCGCGCAGTCCCGCATCCGGCGCAGGCTTGATGTTTCCGTCGAGGCGCTGCGCGCTCGGCGGCTGAGCGGGCCGCCTAGACCTTGCGCACGCTGAGCAGGTAGTCGTAGCCCGTGGCTTCGGTGCGCAGCGAGATCTCGGCGCCGACGAGGCCCTCGGTCCAGGCGAGCACGCTCTCGGCGGAGCGGTAGCGCAGCGACCAGTCGGCGATCATCTCGAGCGGCCACAGCATGTCGGTGCCGGACTTCATGTTGCCGAGGAGCAGCATGCCCCCGGGCCGCAGGGTCTCGTAGAGGCGGCGCGTCAGCACCTGGCAGGTGCGGTCGCTGAAGTAGTCGAACAGCCCCGCGCGGTAGATCAGGTCGGACGGCGGCAGCAGCGACGAGGGATCGACTTCGCGCAGCAGCCGCAGCACCGAGATATGCCGCATCTCGATGCGCGCCGCGCCGTTCGCCGGCCCTTCGCAAACCGCCCTGGAGAGTTGTCGGCCGGCAAAGCACAGTGCGTCGCCATCCTGGTCCAGCAGGAAAAAGCGCGTGGCCCGCGCCGCGAGCGGATCGTGCGCGAGGAACTCCGTGACCTCGCGGGCCGGCCCGCAGCCCAGGCTCGCGATGACGCAGGGGTCGGAACCGCCGTGCCTCGCGACGGCCTCGCCGATCGCCTGGCGCACGAGGTCCTTGCGCTTCACCACGAACTGGCCGATGTGCACCGCGAGCTCGTGCGCGACGGCGCCGAAGCTCGTATCGCCCTCCGGCGCGCCGTCGTACATGTAGTTCATCGCCACGTAGTCGCCGGGGTAGCCGAGCGGCTTGGTGTACGCCTGGCGCCACAGCGGCGCGCCCATCAGCTCGGGCGTCAGGTGCGCCTCGGTGTAGTCCTTGGCCAGGCCCAGGTGCTGCGGCGTCGCGGCGATTTCCGGCAGGCACGCCGCCGCGTCCGCCCAGGCGACGCGCCAGTCGTTCCACAGATCGCGCGTGATGGCGCCGATGACGGGGTCGGCGACCGCGCCCGCGATCTGCGGGCCCGCCGAGCGCAGCCGCGCCTTGGTGGCGAGGAGCAGCTCGACCGTCCGGTCCACCACCTCGCGGTACTCGGGGCACAGCCAGCCCGCCGCGCGGGCGACCTGCGGCGCAAGGACAGCGCGCGTGCGTTCGATGTTCGCGTCCATCTCAGATCGCCTTTACCGGCCGCGCACCTGCCGGGTCGTGCGCCGCGTCGCTGACTACGCGCAGGCCCGCGCCGGCCGCCACCTTGCGGCCGGTCAGCAGGTAGGCGTTGATCTGCTCGCCGTGCTTCAGCGTCAGCGTGCCGCGCTCCTGGAACTCGTACTTGTTGCGCAGCCGCCAGTAGGTCGTCTCCGACACCTGGATGGCGCCCGGAATGCCCTCCTGCTGCAGGCGGCTGGCGTCGTTGACCGGCCCGCCCCACAGGTCGAAGATCGGCACGTGGGTGCCGATCACGCCGGAGACGAGCGACCCGGTGCTCATGCCGATGCGCACCTGCAGCGGCAGGTCGTTTTCCTCGGCGTAGCTGCGCACGAAGGCGAGCGCCTCGATGGCGAACTCGGCCATTGCCTCGGCGTTCTTTGGCGAAGGCGAGCGCACGCCGGCGACCGCCATGTAGCTGTCGCCGATGGTCTTGACCTTCTCGACCCCGCGCTGGTCCGAGATCTCGTCGAAGCGGTTGAAGATGACGCCCAGCACCTCGACCACGTGGCCCGGCGCCATGCGGTGCGTGAGCGAAGTGAAGCCGACGATGTCGGCGAACAGCACGGTGGCCTCGCCGACCGCCTCAGCGATGGTGCGCTCGCCGTCGCGCAGCCGGCTCATGATGCGGTCGGGCAGGAAGTTGCGCAGCAGCGTCTCGCTCGCCTGCTTGTCGGTGCGCAGGTCCTCCTCGAGCGCGTAGGCGTGGCGTTCCGTCCACTCGAGCAGCGCCGTGTAGATCAGGCCGATGGCCGACGCGGCCACCAGGAAGACGTTGGTGTTGAGGAACTGGAACGTGCTCGCGCCGGTGGCGAGCAGCAGCACGTTGGCCAGCGCGATGATGGTGCAGCAGGCGATGAACGCCGCGCTGAACAGCAGGCGGATGGCGCCGCAGGCATACATGATGACCAGCAGCAGCCCGGGCACGCCGTAGGTGAAGCCGTGCGGCAGGATGGCGAGCACCAGGGCGATGCCCGCGGCGCCGAGGATCACGGTGGCGCACAGCACGCTCTGCGACCAGCGCTCGAAGGATTTCAGGAACGTGAAGCCGAAGACGGCAACGGCGAAGAAGCTGAACGGCAGGCGCACGCTCAGCGTGTAGAGCAGCGCGTCGGGAGCGATGCTGTAATCCCAGGCGAGGAACAGCAGGTAGAGCGTCGCCGCGACGGGCAGCGAAACGCGGATGAACGGAATCGAGCGTTCCGCGTAGCGCGCGCGGAAACGGGCTTCCTTGTCGCCTTCGAATCGGGCCAGTCCAGGCATCGCCTCACCTCGATGCAGGTACCCACTGACGCTAGTCCGGCAGGTGCCGGACGATCGTCAGAGAACGTGACCAGCGTGCACTAAGTCACGTCGGCGCGCGTAAGGATTTGCCTGATATGGGACTCAGGAAATACGCATCCATGGCGAGCACGCCCCCTTCCACGTGCTCGAGGAGGCGCTCGGCGCGCGCATCGCGCCCCGCCGCGCCCAGCGCCACGAACAGGGGCAGGAAATGCTCCTCGCTCGGGTGCGCGCGCACCCCCGCCGGCGAGAGCCGGCGGTAGTCGGCGAGCCGGTCGTAGTCGTGCGCTTCGATGCACTTGCGCACCCAGTCCTGGAACTCGCTTACGTAGGGCGCGCCGCCCCCGACGCCCGTATCGCGCACGCTGCGCAGCTCGCGCAGGTTGTGCGTGAGATGCCCGGAGCCGATGATCAGCACCCCTTCGCGCGCGAGTGGCGCGAGCGCGGCGCCGAGCGCAAGGTGGTGGCGCGGGCCGAGCGCCGTCTGCACCGAGACCTGCACCACCGGCACGCTGGCCTGCGGGTACATATACAGCAGCGGCGTCCAGGCGCCGTGATCGAGGCCGCGCTGCGCATCGATCGACGCCTCCAGGCCCGCGGCGGCGAGCAGCTGCTGCGCGCGCCGCGCGACCTCGGGCGCCCCCGGTGCCGGGTAACGGATCTCGTACAGGGGCTGCGGGAAGCCGTAGAAGTCGTGCATCGTTTCGGGATGCGCCGCGCCGGTCAGCGCCGGCCGGTCGGTTTCCCAGTGCGCCGAGGCGATGAGGAGGGCGCGCGGGCGGGGCAGACGCTCCCCCAGCGCCTTCCAGGCCCGGCCCGTCGCGCTGGCGCCCGCCTCCAGCGCGTGCATCGGCGAGCCGTGCGAGATGAAGACCACGGGCAACGGCGCGCTAGACTCGCTCATTGAAGGGAATTCTCGCAGAAACGATGAGGCACTGGCCGGTCCTGCTGTGCATGCTCGCCGCGCTGCCCGCCGCGGCGCAGGACAAGCCGCGCCCGGACGTGATGGAGACCTTCACCGTCAACCAGGACCGGGAAGGGTTCGAGCCGCCGCTCACCGAGAACGAGCCGGTCTATTTCGTCATGGGCGCGCGCGGCGGCACCAACGCGCGCTTTCAGCTGTCGTTCAAGTACCGGCTGTTCGACCGCGGGCTGGGGTGGGGCAGCGATCAGCCCTGGCTGGCCGGCTTTTACTTCGGCTACACCCAGACCTCGCTGTGGAACCTGTCCGGCGATTCCAAGCCGTTCCGCGACACGAGCTACCGGCCGTCGTTGTTCTGGGCCTGGAAGCGCACCGACGACAAGACCTGGATCGACGCGGCGCGCGCCGGTTTCGAGCACGAGTCGAACGGCCGCGACGGCGCGGAGTCGCGCTCCATCGACGTCGCCTTTGTGCGCCCGGAGTGGCACTGGGACCTCGACAACGGCAAGCGGCTGGAATTCACGCCGAAGGCCTACGGCTATATCGACAAGCAGGAGAATCCCGATATCCAGAGGTACCGCGGCTACGTCGACTGGCAGCTGCGCTATGGCGATGAAGTGCGCAGCTGGCGCGCCATGGCGCGGCTCGGCACGGCGGGCAAGGGCAGCCTGACGCTGGACTGGTTCGAGCGCACGCGCGTGCTCGGCTTTGGCCCGGTGTCAGGCTACTTCCACGTGCAGTTCTTCGCCGGCTACGGCGAGGACATCCTCGACTACGATCGGCGCTTCAAGTCGCAGCTGCGCCTGGGCTTCGCCATCGTGCCCTAGCGCGCACCGCCCTCAGGTGGTCGACGGCCGCCAGGTATAGGGCACGGGGCCCGCCGCGCGCAGTACGCGGATCATGCGCAGCGCCGCCTCGCGGCCGCGGTAGTAGCCGGGCACGACGATGGTCTCGTCGAAGCCCATGGCGCGGTAGAAGCCGCGCGCCGCTTCGTTGCCGGCGCGCAGCTCCAGGTGCAGGCTGGCGATGCCGGCGGTGCGCGCCGATTCCACCAGCCATTCCACCAGGCGCCGGCCGATGCCCATGCGCCGCTGCGCGGGACGCACCGCGAGCAGCACGAGGTGCGCGCGCTCGTCGCCGAACTCCATGATGGCGAACCCGGCGATGCGCCCGCGGTCGCAGGCCACCGGCGTCAGCGTGTCGGGATTGCGGATCGCTTTCAGGATGCGCGCGGCATCGTACTTCCAGCCCAGTCCGGATTCGACCAGGTCGCGCGACATGAGCGCGATCGCCTGTGCGTCGCGTTGTCCGGCGAGCCTGACCGAAATGGCGTGCGCGGTCATGCGGGAAGTCTAATCGCAATCGCGGCGAATTGTCATCGGTCAGCCGGCCTCGGCGAAGCGCTCGCGGATGCGCACCGCGCGCTCCAGCCCGTCGGCGGCCTCCAGCACCTTGAGCCGCAGGTCCGGATCCAGCGTGCCGGCGAGGACGCGCTGCACCGCGGCGAGCGCCCGTGCGTCCCACTGGCCCGCCAGGAACGCGCCCAGCCAGTGCTCGACGAAGAAGATCTTGCGCTTGGCCTTGAGCTCGGGGAGCCGCGCCAGGGCCGCGCCGAGCAGGGGAGCGGTGTACGCCGCGTGCTCGGGCGCATTGAAGGGCGCAAGCGCTTCCTCGATCCAGCTCTCGGGAAGCTCGACGTCGCCCGCCAGCCGCCGGAACATGGCGCGCTTGGCTTCCGCGTCGGCGAGCGCGGCCGATGCCGCGAAGGCGTAGCGGCGCGCGTTGTCGCCGCGCTCGGCGGCCGCGGCCTCGGCAAGCAGGCGCGGGCCGTCGGGGTCGGCGCGCACCAGCAGCCGCGCGATGAGGCGGAAGCGGTCGCGCTCGCCGAGCTCGACGCCGGGCGCGGCGAGCGCGCCTTCCAGCAGCCGCTTCAGGTCGGTAAGCGCGTTGCCCGACCAGGCGAGCGCGATGAAGGCGCGCAGCATCAGGAGGCGCCGGCTCTCCGGCCCCTCGCCGAGCGCCGCGTCGAGCAGCGTGCGCTCCAGGCGCGGCGCGAGCCGGTCGCGCTGCGCGTCCGACAGGTAGCGCCGGAACGCCGCCTCGATGCGCGCCAGCAGCCCCGCGAGGATCACGTCGTCGCTTTCCTCGGGCGCGAGCGCCAGCGCGAAGTCGATGAAGGCCGCGGGGGCGAGCTCGGCGTCGCGCACGCTTTCCCACAGCGCTTCGACCAGCTGCGCGCGCAGCAGCCCGTCGGGCAGCGCGCGCGGCTCGGCGAGCAGCGCGTCGCGGCTCGCGGCATCGAGCAGGAACCGCCCGTAGCCGAAATCCCCCGCGTTGGGATAGCGCCAGCGCACCGGGCGCCGTCCGGCGGGTCCGGCAACCGTGGCGAGCGCGCGCTCGAGGCGCACCTCGGAGGTCATCACGCTGCCGTCGGCGGCGGCGGCCGCCACCACGAGCTTTTGCGGCCAGACGCCGCCCTGGCCGGCGGTGTCTTCCTGCACGAGCTGCACGCCGGCGCCGCTCTCGCGCAGCGTCACGGTGGGCAGGCCGCGCCGTTGCACCCAGGCCGCGGCCCAGGCCTGCAGGTCGCGCTGCTCGACGCGCTCGAAGGCGCGCACCAGGTCGCTCCAGTCCGCCGCGCCATAGGCGTGGCGGCGCAGGAAGTCGCGCATCGCGCGCCGGAACACGTGCTCGCCAAGATAGAACTCGGCCTGGCGCAGGACGGCCGGTCCCTTGGCGTACACGATCGCGCCGTAGGCGGACTTGGCCGCCGACAGGTTCGCCAGCGGCTGCCTGAGCGGCGTGGTGCCGGCGGTGGCATCGGTACGGTAGGCGCTCGCCTTGAGCGCGTGGAAGGCGCTCCAGGGCTCGAGCTCGGGCACGATCGCGGCGGCCGCCTTGGCCGCCATGAAGTTGGCGAAGCCTTCCTTCAGCCACAGGTCGTCGAACCAGCGCATGGTGACCAGGTTGCCGAACCACTGGTGCGAGGTTTCGTGGAAGATGAGCTGCGCGCGCCGCAGCAGGTCGGGGCGGCTCGGCGGATCGGGAAACAGGATCGATTGCTCGTTAAGAAACGTGGCGCCCGCATGCTCCATGCCGCCGTAGGCGAGCTCGGGCACCAGCACCAGGTCGTACTTGGCGAACGGGTAGGGCCGCGCGAACTCGGCCTCGAAGAACGCGAGCGCGAGGCGATTCAGGCGCAGCACCTCTGCGGCGTGCGCGCGCGCCCGCTCCAGCTGCGAGCGGCGCACGAACAGGCGCACCGGCTCGCCCGCCTGCGTCAGCTCCTCGAACGGGCCGGCGGCGAAGGCGAAAAGATAGGTCGAGATCGGCTCGGTCTCGGCGAAGCGCACGCGGCCGGGCGCCTGTTCGAGCGCGGGCGCGTTCGACACCGCGCGCCAGTCCCGCGGCAGCCGCAGCGCGAGGCGAAAGCGCGCCTTGAGATCGGGCTGGTCGAAGCAGGGAAACACGCTGCTCGCATCCGCGGGCACGAACAGCGAGTACACGTAGCTCGAGCCGTCCTCGCGGTCGCGGTACACGGTGAGCGCGCTGCCGCCGACCGCGATCGGCGCGCTGAACTCCAGCTCGACGCGGTTCGCGCCGCGCCGCAGCGCATCGCGCGGCACGATGAGGTGCTCCTTTTCGTGCCGCGCCTGCACCGGCTTGCCGTTGACGCGCAGGCGGCGCACCGGCGCGCCGCGCCAGTCGAGGATCAGGTCGACGCGGCGCGCGAGCGCCACCTGCAGCTCGAGGCGGCCGTCGGCGCGCTTGCGGCGCACGTCGAGCCGCAGGTCCAGGGCGTACGCGAGGTCGCGGTAGTGCTGCGTGCGCCAGCGCGCCAGCTCCAGCGACACGCCGGGCTCGAGCCGCGGGGCCGGCTGCCCGAACGCGGCGCCCGAATGCGCGGCCAGCAGAATCAGGAGGGCAGCCCCGGCGCGCATGCGCGGCAGTATAGTGGGGCCAACTCCCAGGAGGCGGACATGGCAGAAAAATTCGATGCCCTCATCATCGGCGCCGGGCAGGCGGGGCCGGCGCTCGCCGCGCGGCTCGACCGCGAGGGGCAGAAGACGGCGGTAATCGAGCGCAAGCTCATCGGCGGCACCTGCGTCAACACCGGCTGCATCCCCACGAAGACGCTGGTGGCGAGCGCGCGCGCCGCGCACATGGCGCGGCGCGGGGCGGAGTTCGGCTTCGCCGCGGGCGAGGTGCGCGTCGACATGGGCGCGGTCAAGCGGCGCAAGGACGCGGTGGTGAAGCAATCGGTGGACGGCGTCACCAAGTGGATCACGGGCCTCAAGCACGTCGAGCTGATCCGCGGGCACGCGCGCTTTACCGGCGCGCACGCGCTGTCGGTCGACGGCCGGCAGCTCGCGGCGGAGCGCATCTTCATCAACGTCGGTGGCCGCGCCATGGTGCCCGACATCCCGGGCCTCGCGCAGGTGCCCTTTCTCACCAACACCTCGATGATGGAGGTGGACCGGCTGCCCGAGCATCTGGTGATCGTCGGCGGCAGCTACATCGGCCTCGAGTTCGCGCAGATGTACCGGCGCTTCGGTGCCGAGGTGACCGTGGTGGAGCGCGCGCCGAAGCTCCTGCCGCGCGAGGACGACGACGTCGCCGCGGGCATCCGCGACATCCTGGAGCGCGAGGGCATCGTCATCCGCACCGGCGCCGAGTGCATGGCGCTCTCGCGCCGCGGCGAGCGCATCGCGGTGGGCCTGTCGTGCAAGGAAGGCCCGCCGCTCGCCGAGGGCAGCCACGTGCTGCTCGCGGTCGGGCGCGTGCCCAATACGCAGGACCTCGGGCTGGATGCCGCGGGCATCGCCACGGACGAGCGCGGCTACATCCAGGTGGACGAGCAGTGCCGCACGAGCGTCGAGGGCGTGTGGGCGCTCGGCGACGCGAACGGGCGCGGCGCCTTCACGCACACCTCCTACAACGACTACGAGATCGTCGCCGCCAACCTGTTCGACGACGACCCGCGCCGGCTCGCCGACCGCATCCCGTGCTACGCGCTGTTCATCGATCCGCCGCTCGGCCGCGCCGGCATGAACGAAGCGCAGGCGCGCGCCAGCGGCCGGCGCGTGCTCGCCGGCAAGATGCCGATGACGCGCGTCGGCCGCGCGCGCGAAGCGGGCGAGACCCAGGGCTTCCTGAAGGTGCTGGTGGACGCCGAATCGCAGGAGCTGCTCGGCGCCTCGCTGCTCGGCCTGAACGCCGACGAGATCGTGCACGCGCTCTTGGACGTCATGTACGCGAAGAAGCCCTACACCACGATCCAGCGCGCCGTGCACATCCACCCTACCGTGAGCGAGCTGGTGCCGACGCTGCTCGGCAGCCTCGCCCCGCTCAGCGATCCAGGCGGGCGAAAAGGATAGGCGCGGCGAGCAGCAGGGCGACGAGCAGCAGCACCAGGACCGGCGCGCGCGTGGCGAGCAGCGCGAGCGGCGCCGCGACGAACAGGGCGCCCAGCAGCCAGGGCATGCGCGGCGCCTTGCCGAGGTCCGCGCCGAGCTTGCGCTTCAGCCAGCGCGCCAGCTTGCCCGGCGCCGGGCCGGTGCGGTGGCCGAGCGCGCGCGCGAGCGAGCGCTCCTCGAGCCAGGAAAACAGCACCAGGCTGAGCACGAACAGGCTGCCGAGCAGCGCCACGGGCGCGAGCAGCAGGCCGAGGAGCGCCGCCACCGCGTTGGTCCCGAGGAACAGCACGATGGGCGTAAGGCCGCAGGCGATGGCGGTGACCACGACGAGCACGAACGCCGGCGCCACCAGCCGCAGCCGGGGCGCGAGGTAGTCGCGGAACGCGTCGAGCTCGCGGTAGCGCCGGATCAGGCCGGCGGCGTCGTCCAGCGGCCCGGACAACTGCTGGCCGAGCCACTGCGGCACCGAGACCTGCGGTTGCGTCGTCGCCATGCCCCGCCTCCTTCCCTGTCAGAAAATGCAAGGCAAGCATACGGAACTTCCGGCCAGAATGCCGGGAAAAATTACGCACTGGCAGCCCCCTCGCTTAGACTTGCCGCCCATGAAACCCAACCTCGTCGTCATCCTCGTCGACGACCTGCGCTATGACGAGTTCGGCGCTGGCGGCCACCCGTACATGAAGACGCCGCACATCGACCGGCTGGCGGCCGAAGGGGTGCTGTTCGAGCGCGCCTTCCACACCACGCCGATCTGCTCGCCGAACCGCGCTTCCATCGTCACCGGCCAGTACGCGAGCCGCCACGGCATCATCGACAACGTGGCGCGCGACGCCATGAGCCACCGGCTGCCGAACTACCACCTCGCGCTGCAGCAGCTCGGCTACGAGACCGCGCACGTCGGCAAGTGGCACATGGGCAACGACGGCATGCCGCGGCCCGGGTACCACCATTGGGTGAGCTTCGACGGGCACGGCAGCCTCGTCGACCCGAAGCTGAACGTGAACGGGCGCTATGAGCCGCGCGCGGGCTACATGACCGACCTACTGAACCAGGAGGCGCTCGCGTTCGTCGAGCGCAGACGCTCGAAGCCGTTCGCGCTGTTCTTCGCGCACAAGGCGGTGCATCCGGACGCGCACCAGGCCGCCGACGGCACGCTCGACATGAGCCGCTTCGGCGGCTACATCCCGGCCGAGCGCCACCGCGCGTTGTACGCGGAGGGCGTGTTTCCGAAGACGCCCAACATGCGGCCCTACCGCGAGCTCGTGAAGCAGGCGCCGGCGTGGGCCGAAGCCTTCGAGCTGAAGGGCAGCGAGCGCTCGCGCGCGCTGCTGGAGGCGATCCAGGCGGGCTCGCAGGAGGAGATCCGGCAGCGCGCGCGCATGATGGCGTCGGTCGACGAGGGCGTGGGGATGCTGCTCGACGCGCTCGCCCGGCTGAAGAAGCTGGACGACACGGCGATCGTGTTCCTCGGCGACAACGGGTACTTCTTCGGCGAGCACGGCCTGGGGCCCGAGCGGCGCTTCGCCTACGAGGAGGGCATCCGCTCGCCGTTCGTCGTGCGCTACCCGCGCAAGGCGCGGGCCGGCACGCGCAACCGCGACCTCGTCATCTGCCAGGACATCGCCCCCACCTTCATCGAGCTGGCGGGCGGCCGGCCCGGCGCCCACATCCAGGGCCGCTCGTTCGTGCCGCTGCTCACCGGGCGACGCAAGGGCTGGCGCAAGTCGATCCTCGTCGAGTACTGGGCCGAGCAGGCGATGCCGTGGCTCGTCGGCATGACCTACAAGGCGGTGCGCACCGACCGCCACAAGCTGATCCACTGGGTGAACCGCGGCGCCGCCGGCGAGCTCGACGAGCTCTACGACCTCGAGCGCGACCCGTGGGAGCTGAAGAACCTGGCGCGCGGCGCGCGCCATGCCGCCGTGCGCGCGCGGCTGCGACGCGAGCTGCGCAAGCTGGTCGCCGACGCGGCCGGCTTGTAGTCAAGGCAATCAGGGAGGCTGACTTGGAATCGATCGATCGCCCCACCATCCAGCGCTCGGCCATCGACCTCGCCGAGGACGTCAAGCTGCGCGCCCCCCAGGGCGCGG
The DNA here is from genome assembly GCA_041568535.1 of Burkholderiales bacterium. Taxonomy (GTDB): domain Bacteria; phylum Pseudomonadota; class Gammaproteobacteria; order Burkholderiales; family SG8-39; genus JAABQT01. The sequence goes on from JBFFZT010000001.1 coordinate 17,880, forward strand.
CCGAGAAGCTCGCGCACTACGGCGGCGCCGAGGTTGCCGCGGCGTTGCTCAAGCTCTCGCCCGGCTTCACGCAGGACGTGCTCACCTACCTGCCCGCCGATACGCGCGAGCGCGCGCTCGCCGCCGCCCCGGTCGAGATCGCGCGCCAGTGGCAGCGCAACGCGCTCTACGAGGAAGGCTCGATCGGCCGCATGATGGAGCCGCTGTACGCGTCGTTCCCGCCGCAGGCGACCGTCGGCGAGGCGATCGAGGCGCTGCACGAGCTGGTGAAGCACGCCTTCATCACCTACATCTACGTCGTCGACGACGAAGAGCGGCTGCTCGGCATCGTCACGATGCGCGACCTGCTGTTCAACGACCATGCGCGGGCGCTGCGCGACGTAATGCTCACCGACGTCTTCGCGCTGCACGCGCCGACCCCGCTCGACGAGGCGATGAAGCAGGTGCTCGATCGCCACTACCCGGTCTATCCGGTGGTGGACGCCGAGAACCGCATCCGCGGCCTGGTGCGCGGCCAGAGCATGTTCGAGGCGCGCGCCTTCGACATTGCGGCGCAGCCCGGCAGCATGGTCGGCGTCGAGAAAGAGGAGCGCATGGGCACGCCGTGGCAGCGCAGCCTCACCATGCGCCACCCCTGGCTGCAGCTGAACCTGCTCACGGCGTTCCTCGCCGCGGCCGTGGTCGGCATCTTCCAGGACACGATCGACCGGCTGGTGATCCTGGCGCTGTTCCTGCCCGTTCTCGCCGGCCAGTCGGGCAACACCGGCTGCCAGGCGCTCGCGGTGACGCTGCGCGGCATGACCATCGGCGAGTTGAAGCCCGGCTCGGAACGCGCGCTGATCAGCAAGGAGGCCTACCTCGGGCTGCTGAACGGCGCCGGCGTCGGGCTGGTGGCGGCGATCGGCATGTACGTCACGGCGAGCAGCCAGAACTCGGCGCACCCGTTCATGCTCGCTTTCGTCGTCTTCGCGGCCATGATCGGCTCGTGCGTGGCGAGCGGGCTGTCCGGGGCCATGGTGCCGCTCACGCTCAAGCGCCTGGGGTTCGACCCCGCCACGGCCTCGAGCATCTTCCTCACCACCGCCACCGACGTGGTGAGCATGGGAATGCTTCTCGGTCTCGCGGCGCTGCTGATTTAGGTCTACCATGCGTCGAGCACCCGCCCGGGGGAGGTCGCCATGCAAGTGAAGGAGATCCTGCGCGTCAAGGGCAACCGGCTGTTGACGATCGAGCCGTCAGGCCGCGCGGTCGACGCGGTGAAGACCATGTCCGAGCAGAACCTGGGTTCGCTCATCGTGATGGAGCATGAGCGCATGGTCGGCGTGCTGACGTTCCGCGAGATCCTGCAGGCGCTGGCGCAGCGCAGCGGCACGCTCGGCGACCTGCGCGTCGCCGACGTCATGGTGCGCGACCCGGTGACCGCCACTCCCGACATGGAAGTGAACGACCTGCGGCGCACGATGCTCGATTCGGGGGCGCGCTATCTTCCGGTGGTGCAGGACGCGAAGCTCCTCGGAGTGATCTCGTTCCGCGACGTCGCCAAGGCGGTGCTCGAGGAGCAGGACTTCGAGAACAAGATGCTGAAGGGATACATCAAGAATTGGCCCGCGTAGGAAGTTCCTCCTCGGCGGCTCGGCGCTAGCCCTCGCCGCGGCCGGCGCCGCCGCCTGGCGGTTCTGGCCCGAGCAGGGCTTGTGGAATCCGTGCCTTGCGCAGCTGCCGCGCCGGCTCGCCGAGCACGAGCTGGTGCGCGCGGCCTGGGACGGCATCGACCCCGCGCAGGCCTGGGATGCCCACGCCCATCTCGTCGGCACCGGCGATTCGGGCAGCGGCGTGGTGGTCAATCCGCGCATGGAGAGCCTGCTGCATCCGGGGGAGTACGCGCGGCGCCTGTTCTTTCTGAACGCGGGTTGCGCGCACGCCGCGCCGCCCGGCAGCGTCGATGGCGCCTACGTCGGCCGCATCCTCAACCTCATGCAGGGCATGCGCGCAGGCGCGAAGCTGCTGCTGTTCGCGTTCGATCGCGCGCACGACGAGCGCGGTGAAGTGCGCTGGGAGCAGACCGGGTTCTACGTTCCCAACCCCTACGCGCGCGATGTTGCGCGCGCGCACCCGCAAGTGTTCGAGTGGGTGGCGTCGGTGCATCCCTACCGCGCCGACTGCGTGGCGGCGCTCGAGCGCGCCAAGGCCGAAGGCGCGCGCGCCGTGAAGTGGCTGCCAGCAGCGATGGGCATGGATCCGGGCTCGCCGCGCTGCGACCGCTTCTACCGCGCCGCGGCGCGCCTGGGGCTGCCGCTCATCTCGCACGCCGGGCTCGAGCGCGCGGTGATGGGCGCCGACGCCCAGGACTTCGGCAATCCGCTCAGGCTGCGCCGTGCGCTCGACGCCGGCGTGCGCGTGGTGGTGGCGCACTGCGCCTCGATGGGCCAGGACCGCGACCTCGACCGGGGTGCGGGCGGGCCGCTGGTCGACAGCTTCGAGCTGTTCGCGCGCATGATGGACGAGGCGCGCTACGCGGGCCGGCTCTACGGCGACATCTCGGCGATGACGCAGGTGAACCGCGCCGGCGGCACGCTCGCGCGCGTGCTCGAGCGCCAGGACTGGCATGCACGATTGCTCAACGGCTCGGACTATCCGCTGCCGGGGCTGATGCCGATCTTTTCCGTGGACTACATCGTGTCGCTCGGCCTGCTCGCGCCGGCGGCGGCGCCGGTGCTCACCGAGATCCGCCGGCACAATCCGCTGCTGTTCGACTTCGTGCTCAAGCGCAGCCTGCGCGCGCACGGCCGGGCGCTGGCCGCCGGCGTGTTCGAGACGCGGCGCTTCTTCGAGGGCGCCGTGTAGAATCTTTTGCATGTCCGGCAACAGCTTCGGCACGCTGTATTGCGTGACCTCGTTCGGCGAATCGCACGGCCCGGCCTACGGTGGCGTGGTCGACGGCTGCCCGCCGGGGCTCGAGCTCTCGGCGGCCGACCTGCAGGCCGAGCTCGATCGCCGCAAGCCCGGCAGCTCGCGCCACGTCACGCAGCGGCGCGAAAGCGACGCCGTCGAGATCCTCTCCGGCCTGCACGAGGGCAAGACCACCGGCACGCCGATCGGCTTTCTGGTGAGGAACGAGGACGCGCGCTCCAAGGATTACGCGGCCATCGCGGAGAAGTTCCGCCCGGGCCACGCCGACTACACCTACTGGCAGAAATACGGCGTGCGCGACCCGCGCGGCGGCGGCCGCGCCTCGGCGCGCGAGACCGTGGTGCGCGTGGCAGCCGGGGCCATCGCCAAGAAATGGCTCGGCGCGCGCTACGGCGTGCGCGTGCGCGGCTACCTGGCGCAGCTCGGGCCGCACCGCATCGCGTTTCGCGATTGGGAGGCGGTCGGCGCGAACGCGTTCTTTGCGCCCGACGCCGGTATCGTCGCCGAGCTCGAGAAGTTCATGGACCAGCTGCGCGAGGCGGGCGACTCGTGCGGGGCGCGCGTCAACGTGGTGGCGCACAAGGTGCCGGTGGGCTGGGGCGAGCCGGTATACGGGCGCCTGGACGCCGACATCGCGGCGGCGATGATGTCGATCAACGCGGTCAAGGGCGTCGAGATCGGCGCCGGCTTCGCGTCGGTGGCGCAGAAGGGCAGCGAGCACGGCGACGAGATGACCCCGCAGGGGTTCCTCACCAATAACAATGGCGGCGTGCTGGGCGGCATCTCCACGGGCCAGGATGTGCTGGTGTCGGTCGCGCTCAAGCCCACCTCCAGCATCCGCCTGCCGCGACGCACGATCGACGTGCGCGGCGCGGCGACCACGGTGTCGACCGCCGGCCGCCACGATCCCTGCGTCGGCATCCGCGCGACGCCGATCGCCGAAGCGATGCTCGCGTGCGTGCTGATGGATCACGCGCTGCGGCACCGCGCGCAGTGCGGCGACGTGACGCCGCCGACGCGCCCGGTATAGAAAAGCCGATTGGAATCCTTTACAGTATCGCTCCACCCCACGCGCGTGAGGCAATAACATGAGTAGCAAGGGGCAGCTGCTACAAGACCCGTTCCTGAACACCCTGCGCAAGGAACACGTTCCCGTCTCGATCTATCTGGTGAACGGCATCAAGCTCCAGGGGCAGATCGAATCCTTCGACCAGTACGTGGTGCTGCTGCGCAACTCGGTGACGCAGATGGTCTACAAGCACGCGATCTCCACGGTCGTGCCCTCGCGCGCCGTCAGCGTCGGCGCCGACCCCGAAAAGGACGCTTGATCCCCGCGGCGGCGCCCGACAACCAGGCCGCGGTGCTCGTGAGCCTGGATCTCGGCGGGGCGGCCCCCGAGGACGCCGCCGAAGAGCTGCTGCGGCTCGCCGCAAGCGCCGGCATCCGGCGCCACGCCGAGGTGCGCGGCAGCCGCGCGCGCCCCGACCCCAAGTACTTCGCCGGCAGCGGCAAGGTGGCCGAGATCGGCCGCGCCGCGGCCGCGCTCAACGCCGGCTGGGTGATCTTCAACCACCCGCTCTCGCCCGCGCAGGAGCGCAACCTGGAGCGCGCGCTGCAGTGCCGGGTGATGGACCGCGCCGAGCTGATCCTGGAGATCTTCGCGCAGCGCGCGCAGACCAGCGAGGGCAAGCTCCAGGTGGAGCTGGCGCAGCTCGAGCACCTGTCGACGCGCCTGGTGCGCGGCTGGACGCACCTCGAGCGCCAGCGCGGCGGCCTCGGCAAGACCGGCGGCCCGGGCGAGAAGCAGATCGAGCTGGACCGCCGCTACATCGCCAAGCGCGTACGCGTGCTGCACGACAAGCTCGACACCCTGCGCCGGCAGCGCGGCGTGCAGCGGCGCGCGCGCGCGCGCGGCGACGTGCTCTCGGTATCGCTGGTCGGCTACACCAACGCCGGCAAGTCGACGCTGTTCAACGCGCTCGTGCACGCCGGGGCGCGCGAGGCCGACCAGCTGTTCGCCACGCTCGACACCACCACGCGCCGCGTCTGGCTGCCCGAGGCGGGCACGGTCGTCGTCTCCGACACGGTCGGCTTCATCCGCGACCTGCCGCACGGGCTGGTGGCGGCGTTTCGCGCCACGCTGGAGGAGACGGTGCACGCCGACCTGCTGCTGCACGTGGTGGACAGCGCCTCGCCGGTGCGCGAGCAGCAGGCGCTCGAGGTGGACAAGGTGCTCGCGGAGATCGACGCCGCGGCGATTCCGCAGATCCGGGTCTGGAACAAGATCGACGCCTCCGGCCTGCAGCCGGGGGTGGAGCGCGACGAGTATGGTAGGATTGCCCGCGTGTTCGTGAGCGCGCGCAGCGGCGCCGGCCTCGCCGATCTGCGGGCGGCGATCGCCGAAGCCGCCAGAGCGCGGCAGCCCCGCATCCCTTCTCCGGAACCGATTTCACTGTAATGTCATTGAACGACCCGAACTGGGGGCGCGGCTCCCGCGGCCCGGGGGGCAATCAGGGCCCGCCCGACCTCGACGAGCTCTGGCGCAACTTCAACCGCAAGCTGAACGAGCTGTTCGGCGGCCGGCGTGGCGGCGGCGGCGGCATGCCGCCCGCGGCGCCTTCCGGGCGCATGCTCGGCGGCGGCGCCGGCGTGCTGGTGGCGCTGGTGCTCGTGATCTGGATGGCGAGCGGCTTCTACGTGGTCGACGCCGCCTCGCGCGGCGTGGTGCTCACCTTCGGCAAGTTCTCCGAGATCACCGATCCGGGCCTGCGCTGGCGCATGCCGTTCCCGGTCCAGTCGCACGAGATCGTGAACCTGTCGCAGGTGAGGACGCTCGAGGTCGGCTACCGCAACAACGTCAAGACCAAGGTGCTGAAAGAGTCGCTCATGCTCACCGACGACGAGAACATCGTCGACCTGCAGTTCGCGGTGCAGTACGTGGTGACCGACGCCAAGGCGTGGCTGTTCAACAACCGGCGTCCCGAGGAAGTGGCGATGCTGACGGCGGAAGCCGCGATGCGCGAGATCATCGGCAAGAACAAGATGGACGCCATCCTGTACGGCGGCCAGGACAACATCGCCAACCAGGCGCAGGTGCTGATGCAGCAGATCCTCGACAACTACAAGACCGGCATCAGCCTGAGCCGCGTGACCATCCAGAACGCGCAGCCGCCCGAGCAGGTGCAGGCCGCGTTCGACGACGCGGTCAAGGCGGGCCAGGACCGCGAGCGCCAGAAGAACGAGGGCCAGGCCTACGCCAACGACGTCATCCCGCGGGCGCGCGGTACCGCGTCGCGCCTGAAGGAAGAGGCCGAGGGCTACAAGGCGCGCGTCGTCGCCAACGCCGAGGGCGAGGCGTCGCGCTTCCGCCAGGTGCTCGCCGAGTATTCCAAGGCGCCGGCGATCACGCGCGAGCGCATCTACATCGAGACGCTGCAGAGCGTGCTGTCGTCGACCTCGAAGATCCTGGTCGATACGCGCTCCAGCGGCAACCTGCTGTACCTGCCGCTCGACAAGCTGATGCAGCAGGCGGGCGTCGGCGGGCTGAGCGAGTCGCAGGCGTCGCAGCGCGCGCCGGACGCCGCGCTGCCCATGGATCCGGGCCCGCGCTCGCGCGACAGCCTGCGCAACCGCGAGCGGGGGGAGCGCTGACATGAGAGCCTTCGGCCCGATCCTTGCGGTCCTCGTCGCGCTGGTGCTCATCGCCTCGAGCGTGATGTTCACGGTCGATCAGCGCCAGAACGCGATCGTGTTCCAGTTCGGCGAGGTGAAGGAAGTGATCACCGAGCCCGGCCTCAAGTTCAAGTGGCCGATGATCCAGAACGTGCGCCTGTTCGACATGCGCATCCTCGCCTACGACGACGCCGAGCCGCTGCGCTTCCTCACCCAGGGCAACAAGCCGGTGCTGGTCGACTCGTTCATCCGCTGGCGCATCATCGACGTGCGCCAGTACTTCATCTCGGTGACCGGCAGCGAGGCCGAGGCGACGCGGCGCCTGCGCCAGACCATTTCCGGCGCGCTGCGCGACGAGTTCGGCACGCGCACCGTGCACGACGTGGTGTCCGGGGAGCGCGACGCGGTCATGGGCCGCGTGCGCGAGAAGGCCGACCAGGACCTGCGCCGCATCGGCGTCGAGATCGTCGACGTGCGCCTGAAGCGCGTCGACCTGCCGCAGGAAGTGAGCGAGTCGGTCTACCGCCGCATGGAGGCCGAGCGCAAGAGAATCGCCAACGAGCAGCGCTCCACGGGCGCAGCCGAGTCCGAGCGCATCCGCGCCGACGCCGACCGCCAGCGCGAGGTGATCCTCGCCGAGGCGTACCGCGACGCGCAGCGCGTCAAGGGCGACGGCGACGCGCGCGCCGCCGCGATCTACGCGCAGGCGTTCCGCCAGGATGCGGAGTTCTATTCGTTCTACCGCAGCATGGAAGCCTACCGCTCGACCTTCCGCGGCCGCAGCGACCTGCTGCTGCTCGAGCCGAACTCCGACTTTTTCCGCTATCTCAAGGATCCGGCCGGCAGGGCCGGGGGCAGGCGATGACGCGCCATGGCGACCACGTTCCTCCTCGCCTTCGCCCTGATGCTGATCATCGAAGGGGCGCTCCCCTTCCTCGCGCCTAGCCTCTGGCGCGACACGTTCCGGCGCATCACCCAGCTCTCCGACGGCCAGATCCGCTTCTTCGGCCTCACCTCGATGCTGATCGGGCTGCTGCTTCTGGTGCTCGCCATCTGATGCGCTGGCTCCTGCCCGAGTACATCGAGGACATCCTGCCGGCGGAAGCCGCGCGCATCGAGCGGCTGCGCCGCGCGATCCTCGACCTCTTTGCCGCGGCGCGCTACGAGCTGGTGATGCCGCCGCTCATCGAATACGTGGATTCGTTGCTCACCGGCACCGGCCACGACCTGGACGTGCGCACCTTCAAAGTGGTGGACCAGCTCTCGGGGCGCATGATGGGCCTCAGGGCCGACATCACGCCGCAGGTGGCGCGCATCGACGCGCATCTTCTCACCCGCAAGGGCGTGACGCGTCTGTGCTACTGCGGCGCGGTGCTGCACACGCGCCCGGCGAGCCCGGGCGCGACGCGCGAGCCGATCCAGATCGGCGCCGAGCTCTACGGCCAGGCC
>JBFFZT010000002.1:0-18235 GCA_041568535.1 Burkholderiales bacterium
CCTGGTGAGCGCGCTGAGCACGCGCACGGAGAAGGAAGCGTTGCTCGAGCGCGTGGCCTCGAGCGAAGCGCGGCTGCGCGACGCGATCGAGGGATTCCCGGAAGGCATCGCCGTGTTCGACGAGGAAGATCGCGTGGTGGTGGGCAACGACGCCTACACCCAGGTTGCCGCGGCGGCGCGCGCGGCCGGCATCCCCGCGCCGGGCGACCCGGCGCAGGCGGTGCGCCAGTTCCGCCTGCCCGACGGGCGCTGGATGCAGGGCCATTTCGAGCGCACGCAGCGCGGTGGGGCGGTCAGCGTGTTCACCGACATCAGCGCCACGATGCGCGCACAGGCCGCCTACCAGGCGGCGATCGCGGAGAAGAACCTGGTGCTCGATGCGCTGCCGGTGGGCGTGGCCTTCGTCGAGAACCGCGTCATCGCGCGCTGCAACGCGCGCCTGGAGCGCATGCTCGGCTACGAGCCGGGCGAGCTCGCGGGGCAGTCCGCGCGCGCGCTCTACCCGAGCGAGGAGGCCTGGCGCAACGGGGCGACGATGTACCGGGCGCTGAGCGGCGGTGCGCTCTATGAAGGCGACGGCGAGCTGCGGCGCAAGGATGGCTCGACGCAATGGTGCCGCGCGTGGGCCCGCACGCTGAACCCCGAGGCGCCGCAGGAGGCGACGATCATCGTGTTCTCCGATGTCGCCGAGCGGCGTGCCGCGGAGCAGGCGCTCGCGGCGAGCGAGGCGCTGTACCGCAGCCTGGTCGAGACGTCCAACGACCTGGTGTGGTCGATCGACCGCCAGGGCCGCTGGACCTACCTCAACCCGGAAGCGGTGCGGCGCATCTACGGCGGCCGGCCGGCGCAGCTGCTCGGGCGCTCGATGCACGAGCTTGCCGCGCCGGCGTTGCGCGAGCGCGACGTCGCCGTGTTCGAGCGCGTGCTCGCCGGCGAGGCGGTATTCCGCCACGATACGCGCCACCGGCGCAGCGACGGCGCGAGCGTCGACCTTTCGTTCAACGCCGTGCCGCTGCGCGATGCGCGCGGCGCGATCGTCGGCGCGACCGGCACGGCGCGCGACATCACCGAGGAGCGCGCCGCGTCCGCGGCGCTGCACGAGGGCATCGAGAAGCTGCGCCTGGCGGTCGATGCCGCCGATCTGCGCGTCTGGGAATGGGACCTCGCGACCGACCGGCTGCAGTGGGGGCGCGAACCGGGCGCGGGCGGCGACGAGAACGCGCTGACCATGGCGCAGTTTCGCCAGCGCGTGCACCCGGAGGACGAGGAGCGCTACCTGGGAGCGGAGGCGACCGCGCGGCGCGGCGGGCCGTTCGCGATCGAGGTGCGCATGATCGGGCGCGATGGCGCGATCCGCTGGACCGCGCTGCGCGGCAAGTACCTGTTCGATGCCGCGGGCCGCGCGGTGCGCATGGTCGGCGTCTCGCAGGACATCACGGCGCGCAAGCGCAGCGAGGAAGAGGAGCGCTTCTTCGCCTACCACGACACGCTCACGGGGCTGCCCAACCGGCGCCTGCTCGACGACCGGCTGCGCCAGGCGCTGCGCCTCGCGCAGCGCCGCGGCGCGCGCCTGGCGGTGCTGCTGATCGACCTCGACGAGTTCAAGCAGGTCAACGACCGCTTCGGGCACCGCGCCGGCGACGCCGTGCTGCGCGAGGTCGCGGCCCGGCTGGCGGCGTGCGTGCGCAAGGCCGACACGCTCGCGCGCCAGGGCGGCGACGAGTTCGTGGTGGTGATCTCCGAGCTCGCGCAGGACGCCGACCCCGAGTTCGTGGCGCAGAAGATCCTGCGCGCGCTGCAGGAACCGCTCGACATCGAGGGCGCGGCGATGCGCATCGGCGCGAGCATCGGCATCTCGCTGCACCCGGGCGACGCCGGCGACGGCGACGCGCTGCTGCGCAATGCCGACGCCGCCATGTACCGCGCGAAGCATTCGGGCGGCAATCAGTACTGCTATTACGGCCGCTAGCGCGCTGCGGTACAGTGGTGCGCCTATGAGCTCGCTCGCGCGCCTTGCGCGCTTCCTGGCTCCGTACCGCGGGCGCGTCGCCGCGGCGCTCGTCGCCTTGCTGGCGGCGGCGGCCTGCGTGCTGGCGCTCGGCCAGGGCCTGAAGCACGTGGTCGACGCCGGCTTCGGCAGCGGCGAGCCGCGCCTGCTTGACCAGGCGCTCGGCGCCGCGGTGGCAGTGGCGGTGACGCTCGCGGTCGCCACCTACTTCCGCTTCTACCTGATGATGAGCACCGGCGAGCGCGTGGTCACCGACCTGCGCCGTGCGGTGTTCGATCACCTGCTCAACCTGTCGCCCGGCTTCTACGAGACGGCGCGCACCGGCGAGCTGGTGTCGCGCCTGGCGAGCGACACCACCGTGGTGCAGCAGGTCATCGGCTACGGCCTGTCGATGTTCGTGCGCAACCTCATCATGATGATCGGCGCCGCGGCGATGCTGTTCTTCACCAGCTGGAAGCTCGCGGTGCTGGTGCTCGCCGGCGTGCCGGCGACGCTGGTGCCGATCCTGCTTCTCGGGCGGCGCGTGCGGCGCCTGTCGCGCCGCAGCCAGGACCGCGTCGCCGACGTCTCGGCGCACGTCGACGAAGCGGTGCACGAGGTGCGCACGGTGCAGGCCTACGCGCACGAGGATACCGACCGCGCAGCGTTCGGGCGGCACGCCGAGGCCGCGTACGCCGCGGCGGCGGCGAGCCTCGCGCAGAAGTCCGCGCTGATCGCGGCGGTGATGCTGATCGCGTTCTGCGCGGTGGGGGTGATCCTGTGGGTCGGCGGCCACGACGTGCTCGCCGGGCGGCTGACGCCGGGCGAGCTGTCGGCGTTCGTGTTCTACGCCGGCGTGGTGGCGACAGGCGCGGGCACCGTGTCGGAAGTCTGGGGCGACCTGCAGCGCGCCGCGGGCGCCACCGAGCGCCTGTTCGAGCTGCTCGACGCGCGCCCGGCGATCATCGCGCCGGCCGCGCCGCGACCCGCGCCGCGCGCACCGCGGCTGTATGAATTCGACGAGGTGACGTTCGCCTATGCCAGCCGCACGCAGGCGCCCGCGCTCGAGCGCTTCAGCCTGCGCATCGCCGCCGGCGAGCGCATCGCGCTGGTCGGCCCCTCCGGCGCGGGCAAGAGCACGGTGCTCGCGCTGCTGCTCAGGTTCTACGACCCGCAGGCGGGCGCGATCCGCATCGACGGCACCGACCTGCGCGACATGGACCCGCGCGCGCTGCGCCGGCTGATCGCGGTCGTGCCGCAGGAGCCGGTGATCTTCGCCGCGAGCGCCTTCGACAACGTGCGCTACGGCCGGCCCGAGGCGAGCCGCGCCGAGGTGGAGCGCGCCTGCGGCGAGGCGTTCGCCGCGGAATTCATCGCGCGCCTGCCGCAGGGCCTGGACACGCCGCTCGGCGAGCGCGGCGTCACGCTCTCGGGCGGCCAGCGCCAGCGCCTGTCGATCGCGCGCGCGCTGCTCGCCGACCGGCCGCTGCTGCTGCTCGACGAGGCGACGAGCTCGCTCGACGCCGAGAGCGAGCGCATGGTGCAGCAGGCGCTCGAGCGCCTGGAGCGCGGGCGCACCACCCTGGTGATCGCGCACCGCCTCGCCACCGTGCAGCACGCCGACCGCATCGTGGTGCTGGACCGCGGCGCGATCGTGGCGCAGGGCACGCACGCCGAGCTGATGCGCCAGGGCGGCCTGTACGCGAGCCTCGCGCAGCTGCAGTTCCTCGACGGCGCAGCCTCGAGGGTCGCGCGCGCCGCATGAAGCGGGCGGCGGCGCTCGTGCTGCTGCTGGCGGCCGCCGCGGCGCAGGCCGCGCCGCTGGTGGTGGGCTCGAAGCGCTTCACCGAGTCCTACATCCTCGGCGAGCTGGTCGCGCAGACCGCGCGCGCCGCCGGCGCCGAGGTCGAGCTGCGCCCCGGCATGGGCGGCACCGCGATCCTGTACGAGGCGCTGCGCAGCGGCGCCATCGACTTGTATCCCGAGTACACCGGCACCATCGCGCGCGAGATCCTGCAGGGCGAGACGCGCGCCACGCTCGCGGCGCTGAACGCGCGGCTCGCCCCGCTCGGGCTCGCCGCCTCGGTGCCGCTCGGCTTCAACAACACCTATGCCATCGGCGTTCCCGCGGAAGTGGCGGCGGCGCGAAGCCTGCAACGCATTTCGGACCTCGCGCGCCACCCGGACCTGCGCCTGGGCCTGAGCCACGAGTTCCTCGCGCGGCGCGACGGCTGGCCGGGGCTTGCCGCCGCCTACGGCCTGGCGCAGCGCCCGCGCGGCCTGGACCACGGGCTCGCCTACGAGGCGCTCGCCGCGGGCGAAGTGGACGTGATCGACCTGTACTCCACCGACGCCAAGATCGCGCGCTACGCGATCAAGGTGCTGGCCGACGACCGCGGCTTCTTTCCCGCTTACGACGCGGTGCTGCTGCACCGGGCGGACGTGTCGCAGCGCTTCCCGCGCGCCTGGCAGGCGCTCGCCGCGCTCGAAGGCACGGTCGACGCGGCGCGCATGCGGCGCATGAACGCCGCCGCCGAGCTCGAGGGCCAAAGTTTCGCCGCGGCGGCGCGCGGGCGGGCTGGCGGCACGCCGTCGCGCAGCTTCCTCGGCGCGCTGTTCGCCCCGGCTTTCTGGCGCCTGACGCGCGAGCACCTGCGGCTGGTGTTCGCTTCTCTCGCGGCGAGCGTCGCGGCCGGCGTGCCGCTCGGCGTCGCAGCGGCGAAGCGGCCGCGCCTCGCGCAGCCGATCCTCGGCGCCGCGGGCGTGATCCAGACCATCCCGTCGCTCGCGCTGTTCGCCTTTCTCATCGCGCTCACCGGCCTGATCGGCACGCTGCCGGCGCTCGCCGCGCTGTTTCTGTACGCGCTGCTGCCGATCGTGCGCAACACGCACGCCGGGCTGCTCGGCGTCGGCGCCGGCATGCGCGACGCGGCGCGCGCGCTCGGCCTGAGCGCGCGGCAGGCCTTGTGGCGCGTGGAGCTGCCGCTCGCGCGCCCGATGATCCTCGCCGGCGTCAAGACCTCCGCGGTGATCAACGTCGGCACCGCGACCATCGCGGCGTTCATCGGCGCCGGCGGCTACGGCGAGCGCATCGCCTCGGGGCTGGCGCTGAACGACCACACGGTGCTGCTCGCGGGCGCGATCCCCGCCGCGGCGCTGGCACTCATCGTGCAAGGGGCGTTCGAGCTTGCGGAACGGCGCATCGCCTGGCACCCGGTGCGCGCGGAGGTATGATCGGGCCTTCCTCTGGGGAGTGATATGTCTCAAGTCATAGGCGTACCGCGCGAGATCGCCGCGGACGAGAAGCGCGTCGCCACCGTGCCCGAGGTGGTCGAGAAGCTCGTCAAGCTCGGCTTCAAGGTGGCGGTGCAATCGGGCGCGGGCGCGGCCGCAAATTTCGACGACGCGTCCTACCAGGCGGCAGGCGCGCAGGTCGCGCCGGACGCCGAGGCCCTCTGGTCCGGGGCGGACATCGTCCTCAAGGTGCGCGCGCCCACCGCTGAAGAGGTCGGACTGATACGCGAGGGCCAGACGCTGATCTCCTTCATCTGGCCGGCGCAGAACCCCGAGCTGATGCAGAGCCTCGCGGCGCGCAAGGCCACCGTGCTGGCGATCGACTCGCTGCCGCGCATGCTGAGCCGCGCGCAGAAGATGGACGCGCTGACCTCCATGGCGGGCATCTCCGGCTATCGCGCGGTGATCGAGGCGGCGCATGCGTTCGGGCGTTTCCTCACCGGCCAGGTGACCGCCGCCGGCAAGGTCCCGCCCGCCAAGGTCTTCATCGCCGGCGCCGGCGTCGCGGGCCTCGCCGCCATCGGCACCGCCGTGGGCATGGGCGCCATCGTGCGCGCCAACGACACCCGCGCCGAGGTGGCCGACCAGGTGAAATCCATGGGCGGCGAGTTCGTCGCCGTCGAGTACGCCGAAGAGGGCGCGGGCGGCGGCGGCTACGCCAAGGTGATGAGCGAGGGCTTCCAGAAGGCGCAGCGCGAGATGTACGCGAAGCAGGCGCAGGACGCCGACATCATCATCACCACCGCGCTGATTCCGGGCAAGCCCGCGCCCAAGCTGATCACCGCGGACATGGTGCGCTCGATGAAGCCCGGCAGCGTGATCGTGGATCTCGCCGCGGAGCAGGGCGGCAACTGCGAGCTGACCGAGCCGGGCAAGGCCGTGGTGAAGCACGGCGTGACGCTCATCGGCTACACCGACCTGCCCAGCCGGCTGGCGCGGCAGTCGTCCACGCTGTACGCGACGAACCTGTTCCGGCTGGCCGAAGAGCTGTGCAAGACCAAGGACGGCGTCATCGACGTGAACATGGAGGACGAGGCGATCCGCGGCCTGACGGTGGTCAAGGAGGGCAGCATTACCTGGCCGCCGCCGGCGCCCAAGCCGCCCGCCGCGCCGCCCGCCGCGGCGAAGAAGCCGGCCGCTATTCCTGCGGCGCCGAAGGGCCACGGCCATCGCGGCGGCGCGCCGATGCCGGTGAAGGCGACGGTGCTGTTCTTTCTCGTAGGCGCGGCGCTGTTCTGGTTCATTGGCGCCTACGCGCCACCGGCGTTCATGCAGCATTTCACGGTGTTCGTGCTCGCCTGCTTCGTCGGCTACATGGTGATCTGGAACGTGACGCCGGCGCTGCACACGCCGCTGATGAGCGTCACCAACGCCATCAGCAGCATCATCGCCGTGGGCGCCCTGGTGCAGGTGGCGCCGCCGGTCGCCGACATGGCCGGGCGGCCGGTCGCCTGGATCGTGGGGCTGGCGATCGTGTCGATAGGCCTCGTCGCCATCAACATGTTCGGCGGCTTCGCGGTGACGCGGCGCATGCTGCAGATGTTCCGGAAATAGGGGAGACGCGAGCCATGTCTGCAACGCTGGTCACCGTCTCCTACCTCGGCGCCGCGATCCTGTTCATCCTCAGCCTCGGCGGGCTGTCGCATCCCGAGACCTCGCGCCGCGGCGTGGTCTACGGCATCGTCGGCATGATCATCGCCGTCGCCGCCACCATGGCGGGGCCGCAGGTCACCGCGGCCGGCTATCCCTGGATCATCCTCGCGCTCCTCTTCGGCGCCACGGTCGGGCTGTACGTGGCGCGCCGGGTCAAGATGACGCAGATGCCCGAGCTGGTCGCGGCGATGCACAGCCTGGTCGGGCTCGCCGCGGTGCTGGTCGGGTTCGCCAACTACATCGATCCGGCGGCCGCCGGGCAGTACCAGGGCGCGGAAAAGACGATCCACGAGATCGAGATCTATCTCGGCGTGCTGATCGGCGCAGTGACCTTCTCCGGATCGGTGATCGCCTTCGGCAAGCTCTCGGCCAAGATCAGCGGCAAGCCGCTGCTGCTGCCGGCCCGGCACTGGCTCAACCTGGCGGGCCTCGTGGTGGTGATCTGGTTCGCCGCCAAGTTCGTCGGCGCGGACTCGGTCGCCGACGGCATGCTGCCGCTCGTGGTGATGACCGTGATCGCGCTGCTGTTCGGCGTGCACATGGTGATGGCGATCGGCGGCGCCGACATGCCGGTGGTGGTGTCGATGCTGAACAGCTACTCGGGCTGGGCGGCGGCGGCCACCGGCTTCATGCTCTCCAACGACCTGCTCATCGTCACCGGCGCGCTGGTCGGCTCCTCGGGCGCGATCCTCTCCTACATCATGTGCCGCGCGATGAACCGCAAGTTCCTCGCGGTGATCGCGGGCGGCTTCGGCACCGAGGGCGGCGCGCCCGCGGCCGCGGGCGGCGGCGAGGCCGCGGGCGAGGTCAATCCGATCGCGGCGGCCGAGACTGCGGAGCTGCTGCGCAACGCGAAGCACGTGGTCATCGTGCCGGGCTACGGCATGGCGGTGGCGCAGGCGCAGCACACGGTGAACGAGATCACGCAGCACCTGCGCGAGAAGGGCGTCAACGTGCGCTTCGGCATCCACCCGGTGGCGGGTCGCATGCCGGGCCACATGAACGTGCTGCTCGCGGAAGCCAAGGTGCCCTACGACATCGTGCTCGAGATGGACGAGATCAACGAGGACTTCCCCGACACCGACGTCGCCATGGTGATCGGCGCGAACGACATCGTGAACCCGGCGGCGCAGGAGGACCCCGCGAGCCCGATCGCCGGCATGCCGGTGCTCGAGGTGTGGAAGGCCAAGACCTCGATCGTGATGAAGCGCAGCATGGCCTCGGGCTACGCCGGCGTCGACAATCCGCTCTTCTACAAAGAGAACAACCGCATGCTGTTCGGCGACGCGAAGAAGATGCTGGAAGAGGTCCTGGTCGCGCTGATGGTCTGAGTGAAACTCCGGCCGCGGTCGGCAGTCAGACCGCGAACACCCGTCTGAGGGAGGATGCATTGCAGCGCTCGCTCGTCACCCGCCTACGCGCACTGACCGACCGCCTCGGCCGGCGCATGAGCGCGCCGACGCTGAAGATCGGCGTCTCGGCGCGCATCCTGCACCCGCAGCCCGGGGCGCTCGGGCTGCAGGGCAAGACGCGGCAGTACCTCGAGCAGACGGCGGCGCACTGGCTCATGACGCGCGAGGTGCTGGTGCTGATGGTGCCGACCGTGGACACGGGCGGGCTCCTGCACCGCAGCAGCATCCGCCTGTCCGACTACGCGCGCCACCTCGACGGCCTCATGCTGCAGGGCGGCGCCGACGTCAGCCCGATGACCTACGGCGAGGAGCCGCTGTCGCAGGAGTGGGCGGGCGATCGCCTGCGCGACGAGTACGAGATCGAGCTGCTGCACGAGTTCATCGAGGCGGGCAAGCCCGTGCTCGGCGTGTGCCGCGGCCTGCAGCTGATCAACGTCGCCTACGGGGGCACGCTGTTCCAGGACATCGCCAAGCAGGTGCCGCAGGCGCGGCACCACGTCACCGACGCCTACGAGAAGAACGTGCACGAGATCCGCTTCGAGCCCGCGGGCGGCCTCGCGCGCCTGTACCCCGGGGTCCAGACCGCGCGCGTCAACTCGATCCACCACCAGTCGGTGAAGACCATCGGCCGCAACCTGCGCATCGAGGCCTGGTCGGAAGCCGACCACGTCGTCGAGGCGATCCGCGGCACCGGCAAGAGCTACGTGCTGGGCGTGCAGTGGCATCCCGAGTTCCATCCGCCGGGCGACGACACGGTGCTCGACAGCGCGCCGCTGCTCGACGAGTTCCTGCGCGCGGCGCAGCGGGCGGCCTGAGCGGATGGATCTGGGCTTTCTGCCGCAGTTGCCGCCCGCATTCGGCCAGCCGGCGCTGATCGGCGCGCTGCTGCTCGCCGGGCTGCTGGGCGGCGAGCTGGTGCGGCGCCTGCTCGGCCTGCCGCGCATCACCGGCTACGTGCTCGCCGGCGTGCTGCTCGGGCCGCAGGTCTCGGGGCTGCTCGCGCCCGGGGCGCTGGGCGAGGCGCGCGTGCTGATCGACCTGTCGCTCGGCCTGATCGTGTTCGAGCTCGGCCACCGGCTCGACTTCCAGTGGCTGCGCAGGAACCGCTGGCTGTTCGTCGCCGCCCTCGCCGAGAGCGCGTTCTGCTTCGGCGCGGTGCTCGCCACGCTGCTCGCCTTCGGCTTCGAGCCGCTGCTCGCCGCCACCGCGGCGGCGATCGGCACCGCCACCTCGCCGGCGGTGGTGCTGCTGGTGGCGCACGAGCTGCGCGCCGCGGGCCAGGTGACCGAGCGCATGCTGCTGTTCACCGCCGTGAACAGCGTGCTCGCCTACGTGGCGCTCACGCTGCTGCTGCCGTTCCTGCACCTCGAGCACGCCGTGAGCTGGGGCGAGGCGGTGCTGCACCCGCTGTACATCCTCGGCGGCTCGGCGCTGGTCGCGTTCGTCGCCAGCCTGGCGCTGCTGTGGCTTGCCGGCTGGGTCGGCAAGCGCGAGGACCGGCAGTTCATCCTGCTCATCGCGCTGGTGGTGCTGGCGGTGGGCGTGGCGCGCAGCCTCAACCTGTCGGTGGTGGTGACGGTCATCGTTCTGGGGATGCTGGCGCGCAATTTCGACTACGAGCAGGTGCTGCTGCCGCTGCGCTTCGGCTACGGCGGGCAGCTGTTCTTCGTGATCCTGTTCGTCCTCACCGGCGCGAGCGTCGAGTTCACCGCGGTGCCCGCGGTGGCCACGGCGGTGGTGGCCTTCATCGTTGCGCGCTACCTGGGCAAGAGCCTCGCCATTCTCGCCTTCGGCCGCCTCTCGGGCGTGCGCCCGGGGAGCGCCGGGCTGCTGTCGCTCGCGCTGCTGCCGATGTCGGGGCTGGCGGTGGTGATGGTGCTCGACACGCAGGCCATGTACCCCGCGTTCGGCGGTGAGCTCGCCGCGGTGGTGCTGTCGGCGGTGGCGGTGCTCGAGATCCTGGGACCGATCGCCACCCAGTTCGCGCTCAAGCGCGCCGGCGAGGCCGACCCGGCCGCCGGCAGCGCCTGAGGCAGAGGCGATGGACGAGACGCACTTCACGGCTTCGGCCCCGCTCACGCTCGGCGTCGAGCTCGAGCTGCAGCTCGTGAAATCGCACGACCTCGACCTCGCGCGCGACGCCGGCGACCTGCTGGCGCGCCTGGAGAAGGTGAAGCTCGCGGGCGCGGTCAAGCCCGAGCTCACCGAGAGCATGATCGAGCTGAACAGCTCGGTGCACACGCGCCACGCGGCGCTCGCCGCCGAGCTCGACGCGACGCGCGACGCGGTGGTGCGCGAAGCCGGCATGCTCAACCTGCAGATGTGCGGCGGCGGCACGCACCCGTTTCACAGCTGGACCGAGCGGCGCATCTTTCCGACCGAGCGCTTCCGCCACATCCTGGAGCGCTACGGCTACCTCGCCAAGCAGTTCACGGTGTTCGGCCAGCACATCCACGTCGGCTGCGCGAGCGGCGACGACGCGGTGTACCTCGTGCACATGATGACGCGCTACGTGCCGCACTTCATCGCCCTGTCGGCGGCCTCGCCCTTCTACCAGGGCGAGGACACCTCGTTCCAGTCCTCGCGCCTCACTGCGGTGAACGCGTTCCCGCTCGCCGGGCACATGCCGTTCGTGCAGGACTGGGCGGAGTTCATCGAGTACTACAACAAGATGCGCGCCTTCGGCGTGATCGAGAGCATGAAGGACTTCTACTGGGACATCCGCCCCAAGCCGGAATTCGGCACCATCGAGATGCGCGTCTGCGACACGCCGCTGACGGTGGGACGTGCGGCGCAGCTCGCCGCGTACGCGCAGGCGCTCGCGAAGTGGATCCTGGAAGAGCGGCCGCAGCCGGCCAAGCGCGCCGTGTACCTGGTGAACGCCTTCAACCGCTTCGAGGCGTCGCGCTTCGGGCTGCGCGGGCAGCTGATCGACCCGTTCGAGGAAGCCAAGCGCCCTCTTGGCGAGGACATCCTCGACGCGCTGGCCGGCGTCATGCCGCAGGCCGCCGCGCTGGAGAGTACCGAGGCGCTGTCGGCACTCGCCGCCGACGTGCGCCGCGGCTACTCGGATGCCGGCTGGCTGCGCGAGCGCTTCGCCGCCAACAAGTCGCTCGCGCACACGGTGCGCGAATCGGCGGCGCGCTGGGCGGGCGACAAGCCGCGCGCCAGCGGCTAGAATCGGCGCCGCTCCATGCCGCACGCCGCGATCCTGTTCGTCCTGTTCTACGCCTTCTGGGTCCTGATGTCGGGGTTCTTCACGCCGTTCCTGCTCATCGTGGGCGCGGCTACCGCCGTCGCGGTGGTGTGGTTCGCGCACCGCATGGACGTAGCCGACCGCGAGGGCCATCCGGTGCACCTCAGCTGGTCGGCCGCCGGCTACTGGCCGTGGCTGGCGAAGGAGATCCTCAAGTCCGCGCTCGACGTCTCCAAGGTGATCCTCGACCCGCGGCTGCCAGCTACGCCGACGCTGGTGCACTTCAAGCCGCGGCAGAAGACGGTAGTCGGCCTGGTGACGCACGCCAACTCGATCACGCTCACCCCGGGCACGCTCTCGGTCGAGGTGGGCGAGGACGAGTTCGTGGTGCACGGGCTGACGCGCGCGAGCGCGCGCGCCACCGTGGACAGCGACATGGACCGCCGCGTCGAGCGCTTCGAGGGCAAGCCATGATGTTCGCCGCGGCGGCGCTCGCGCTCCTCGTGGCGCTCGCCCTGGCGCTCGTGCGCGCCGTCGCCGGGCCGACGGTGTTCGACCGCGCGCTCGCCGGCAACTCGATCGGCACGCTCGCCATGATGATGCTGGCGGTGTACGGCTTTCTTACCGGGCGCCCCGAGTTCCTCGACCTCGCGATCCTGTACGGGCTGCTCAACATCATCGGCACCATCGCGGTGCTGAAGTTCTTCCGCTACGGCGACCTGGGCGATCCCGGCGGGCCCGCGGGCAAGCCATGAGCGCGGCGCTCGACATCCTGTCCTGGGTGCTGCTCGCCGCCGGCAGCGCGTTCTGCATCATCGGCGCCCTGGGCCTGGTGCGCCTGCACAGCTTCTTCCCGCGCACGCATGCCGCGAGCGTGCTCGATTCGGCGGGCGCGGGCCTGATCCTCGTGGGCCTGCTGCTGCAGGCGGGCTGGACGCTCGTCGCCGTGAAGCTGGGCGTGATCGGCCTGCTCATCTTCTTTGCTTCGCCGACCGCAACGCACGCGCTCGCCAACGCGGCGCGCGAGCGGGGCGTACCGTACGACGAACACACCGGGGAGGAGGAGGCACCATCGAAGCGCTGATCGTCCAGGCCCTGCTCACGATGATGGCGGTGACGGTGATCGCCCTTGTCGTGCAGCGCAACCTTTTCTCCGTGGTGGTACTCGCCGGCATCTATAGCTTCCTGATGGCGACCGTGCTGCTCGCGCTCGACGCCCCCGACGTGGCGATGACCGAGGCTTCGGTCGGCGCCGGCATCTCCACGGTGCTGCTGCTCGGCGCGCTGTACTTGTGCGGGGGCGAGGAGGCCAAGCCGCTTGCGCGCCCCTGGCTGCCGCTCGCGGTGACGCTGGTGATCGTCGGTGCGCTCGTCTACGGCACGCTCGGGCTGCCGGCGTTCTCGGACCCGCAGGCGCCGATCCACACGCACGTGGTGCCGCGCTATCTCGAGCAGGGCCCGCAGGAAACGGGCGTGCCGAACGTGGTCACCGCCGTGCTCGCGAGCTACCGGGGCTACGACACGCTCGGCGAGGTCGTGGTGGTGTTCACTGCGGGCATCGGCGTCATCGCGCTGCTGCGCCGCCTGCGGCGCGGCCGCAAGGACGAGCGATGAGGCGCGAGCCGGTCCTGCGCGTGGTGGGCAAGATGCTGATCCCGTACATGCTGGTGTTCGGCCTGTACGTGCAGTTCCACGGCGACTTCGGGCCGGGCGGCGGCTTCCAGGCGGGCGTGATCTGCGCGGCCGCGGTGATCTTCTTCGCGCTCATCTTCGGGCTCCCGGCCGCGCAGCGCCTGGTGCCCGATGCGCTCGTGGAGGGCATGGTCGCCGGGGGGGCGCTCCTGTACATGGCGGTGGGGTTCGCGGGCCTCGCGCTCGGCGGCAACTTCCTCGACTACTTCGTGCTGCACGCCGACCCCGTGGAAGGCCAGCACCGCGGCATCTTCTGGGTCGAGCTCGGGGTGCTGATCACCGTGTCCGGGGTGATGCTCAAGATCTTCTACATGTTCGCCGGGCGCGGCCGCCGCGACTGAACGCATGGACGCGTTCGCCAGCCACTACACGTACTGGGTCACGGTGCTCCTGATGGCGCTCGGCCTGTACATCATGATCGCGCGCGGCAACCTGGTGAAGAAGCTGGTCGGGCTGTCGGTGTTCCAGACCTCGGTGTACCTGCTGTACATCGCGCCCGGCAAGCTGATCGGCGGCACGGCGCCGATCGTGTCCGAGGCGTTCAAGGTGTACTCCAATCCGCTGCCGCACGTGCTGATCCTCACCGCGATCGTGGTGGGGATCGCGACGCTCGCGCTCGGGCTCGCCATCACGGTGCGCGTGCGCGAGGCCTACGGCAGCATCGAGGAAGACGAGATCGTCGCGGCGGACGCGGAGCGCGGGGACGCCGAGTGATCGCCGCGCACCTGCCCGCCCTGGTGGTGGTGACGCCGCTCGTCGCGGCGCCGCTCGTCGTGCTGCTGCGCCACGCGGGCATCGCCTGGGCGCTCACGCTCGCCGCGAGCGTGTTCTCGTTCGGCGCCAGCGTCGCGCTCGCGCTCGAGGTCGCCGGCAGCGGCGTCGTCTCCTATGCCATGGGCAGCTGGCCGCCGCCCTGGGGCATCGAGTACCGCGTGGATGCGCTCTCCGCGTTCGTCCTGGTGCTGGTATCGGGGGTGGGGGCGCTCGTTGCGCCCTATGCGCTGCGCAGCGTGGCGGCCGAGGTGCCGCACGAGCTGCGCTACCTCTACTACGCGGTGCACTGCCTGTGCCTCGCGGGCCTGCTCGGCATGACGGCCACCGGCGACGCCTTCAACGTGTTCGTGTTCATGGAGATCGCCTCCCTCGCGATGTACGTCCTCATCGCGCTGGGGCGCGACCGGCGCGCGCTGCTCGCCGCCTACCAGTACCTGATCCTCGGCACCATCGGCGCCACCTTCTACGTCATCGGCGTGGCGCTGCTCTACCTGGTCACCGGGACGCTCAACATCGCCGACATGGCGGCGCGGCTGCCCGAGGTGGGCGCGACGCGTCCGGTGCTGGCGGCGCTCGCGTTCATCACGGTCGGCATGTCGCTGAAGCTCGCTCTGTTTCCGCTGCACCTGTGGCTGCCCAACGCCTACGCCTATGCGCCCTCGGCGGCCACCGCGTTCCTCGCCGCCACCGCGACCAAGGTCTCGATCTACGTCCTGCTGCGCTACTACTTCACCGTGTTCGGCGCGCCGCTGGTGCTCGAGGACCTGCCGGTGCCGGCGATCCTCATCGCGCTGTCCATCGCCGCCATCGTCACCGCGTCGCTGGTGGCCGTCTGGCAGATGAACTTCAAGCGGCTGCTCGCCTATTCGAGCGTGGCGCAGATCGGCTACATCACCCTGGGCGTCGGCCTGGCGAACGCCGACGGCCTGACCGCCGCGGTGGTGCACCTGTTCAACCACGGCATCACGAAGGGCGCGCTGTTCCTGCTGGTGGGCGGCGTCGTGCTGCGCGCGGGCGGCGCGGACTTCGCGCGCCTGCAGGGGCTCGGGCGCGCGATGCCGGTCACCTGCCTCGGCATGACGCTCGCGGGCCTGTCGCTCATCGGCGTGCCGGGGACCGCGGGCTTCATCAGCAAGTGGTACCTGGTGCTGGGCGCGATCGAAGCCGGCCACTGGTGGCTGGCCGGGCTGGTGGTGCTCACCTCCCTCATCGCGGTCGTGTATGTGTGGCGCTTCGTCGAGGCCGCGTATCTGAGCGAGCCGGCGGCAGGCGCCGCGCCGGCGCGCGAGGCGCCCGTGTCGATGCTCGTGCTTGCCTGGGTGATGGTGGCGGCCTGCATCTGGTTCGGCTTCGACACCTCGTTCACGGTGGAGGGCGCGCGCCGCGCCGCGCTGCTCATGCTGGGGGGCGCGTCGTGACCAGCGCGCAGCTGATCGCCGCCTGCCTGCTGGTGCCCGCCGCCGGGGCGGCGCTCATCGCGCTCGCCGGTCGCTGGCCCAACCTGCGCGAAACGGTGACCCTCGGCACCGCGGGCCTGCTCTTCGCCTGCGTGCTGGGGCTGCTGCCGACGGTGCTGGCAGGCGGCATCCCGCAGCTCTTCGTGCTGGAGATGCTCCCCGGCATCGCGCTCGGCTTTCGCGTCGAGCCGCTGGGGATGCTGTTCGCGCTGGTGGCCTCGGGCTTGTGGATCGTGAACTCGGTCTATTCCATCGGCTACATGCGCGGCAACGACGAGGCGCACCAGACGCGCTTCTATGTGTGCTTCGCGCTGGCGCTCGCCGCCACCATGGGCATTGCGCTGTCGGCGAACCTGCTGACGCTGTTCGTGTTCTACGAGATGCTGACGCTCGTCACCTGGCCGCTGGTCACCCACCACGGCGACGCCGAGGCGAAGAAGGGCGGCCGCGTCTACCTCGGCCTGCTGCTCGGCTCGTCCATCGTGCTCCTCCTGCCCGCGGTCATCGCCACCTGGGCGATCGCCGGGACGCTCGAGTTCACGCCCGGCGGCATTCTCGCGGGCAAGGCCTCGGGCGCAGCGATCGGCGGGCTGCTCGCGCTGTACATGTTCGGCATCGGCAAGGCGGCGCTGATGCCGATCCATCGCTGGCTGCCGGCGGCGATGGTCGCGCCCACGCCGGTGTCGGCGCTGCTGCACGCGGTGGCGGTGGTCAAGGCCGGCGTGTTCGCCGTGGTGAAGGTGATCGTGTACGTCTTCGGCGTCGACGCGCTCGCCGCGGCGGGCCGCGCCGACTGGCTGCCGGTGGTAGCCGGCTTCACCGTCATCGCCGCCTCGATCGTCGCGCTGCGCTCGGATAACCTGAAGCGCAGGCTCGCGTACTCGACGGTGAGCCAGCTGTCCTACGTGATCATCGCCGCGGCCGTGCTCGCGCCGCTCTCGGTCGCCGGCGCCGTGCTGCACATCGCGGCGCACGCGGTGAGCAAGATCACCCTGTTCTTCGCCGCCGGCTCCATCTACACCGCTTCGGGCAAGACCGAGGTGAGCGAGCTCGACGGCATCGGCCGGCGCATGCCCTGGACGATGGGCGCGTTCACCGTCGGCGCGCTGTCGCTGATCGGCGTGCCGCCGTGCATCGGCTTCATCAGCAAGTGGTACATCCTGCAGGGCGTGTTCGCCGCGGAGCTGTGGCTGGTGGCCGCCGTCCTGCTCGCGAGCACGCTGCTGAACGCGGCCTATTTCCTGCCGATCGTCTACGCGGCGTTCTGCCGCGCGCCGAAGGGCGAGGCCCACGGCGAGGCGCCGCTACCGGTGGTGATCGCGCTCACCGCCACGGCGGCGGGCACGATCGCGCTGTTTTTCATGCCGGAGCTGCCGCTCGCGCTGGCGCGCGGCGTGGCAGGGCTTTGAGGGAGGCGAACGTGAAACGCGCAGGCGAACGCGAGTACTGGCTGGACCGCAAGGAGAACGTCTCCAAGGTGTACTGGGGCGTGTGGGTGCTGTGCGCGGCTCTGTTCCTGGTCGAGCCGCTGGTGCACAAGCACGGCGATTTCTCGTTCGAGAACTGGTTCGGCTTCCACGGCTGGTTCGGCTTCGTCGCCTGCGTCGGCCTGGTGCTCGCCGCGAAGCTGCTGCGCGTCGTCCTGAAGCGCCCCGAGGACTACTATGAGCGGCACTGAGCTCTCGCCCGCCTGGACGCTGATCCTCGGCGCCGCGCTGGTGCCGTTCCTGCGCGGTGCGGCGCGCAGCGTCTGGACGCTCGCGCTGCCGGTCGCGGGCATGGTGCAGCTGTGGCTGCTGCCCGCGGGCGAGTTCGGGCAGCTCGAGTTCCTCGGCGAGCAGCTGCTGCTCCTGCGCGTGGATCGCTGGAGCGTGCTGTTCACGCTGGTGTTCCTGATCGCGGCGCTGCTCTCGTCGATCTACGCGCTGCACGTGCGCGACTGGGTGCAGCCGACCGCGGGCCTGGCCTACGCCGGCGCGGCGATCGGCGCGGTGCTCGCGGGCGACCTGCTGACCCTCTTCGTCTTCTGGGAGCTCACCGCGGTGACCTCGGTGTTCCTGATCTGGGCGCGCGGCAGCGAGCGCGCCTACCGCGCCGGCATGCGCTACATCGTGATCCAGCTGCTCTCGGGGATGCTGCTGCTTTTCGGCGCGCTGCAGCAGCTGGCGGCCACCGGGTCGCTGCGCTTCGAGCACATCGGGCTGGACGCGCCGGGCGGGCTGCTGATCTTTATTGCTTTCGGCATGAAGTGCGCGTTCCCACTGCTGCACAACTGGCTGCAGGACGCTTATCCCGAGGCGACCGAGGCCGGCACCGTGTTCCTCTCGGCCTTCACCACTAAGCTCGCGGTGTACGCGCTGGCGCGCGGCTTCGCCGGCACCGAGGCGCTGATCTGGATCGGCGCCACGATGACCGCGTTCCCGATTTTCTACGCGGTGATCGAGAACGACCTGCGCCGCGTACTCGCCTACAGCCTGAACAACCAGCTCGGCTTCATGGTGGTCGGCATCGGCATCGGCACCGAGCTCGCGCTGAATGGCACCGCGTCGCACGCCTTCAGCCATATCCTGTACAAAGCGCTGCTCTTCATGTCGATGGGCGCGGTGCTGTATCGCGTCGGCACGATCAATGGAACTGACCTCGGCGGGCTGTACAAGTCGATGCCCTGGACCACGGGTTTCTGCATCGTCGGCGCGGCCTCGATCTCGGCCTTCCCGCTGTTCAGCGGCTTTATCAGCAAGTCAATGATCTTGTCGGCGGCGGCGGGCGA
>JBFFZT010000003.1:0-15949 GCA_041568535.1 Burkholderiales bacterium
GACCAGCGCAATCAGCTCGAGCGCCTTCGGGTCGCGGCTCACGATGGCGATGTTGGCGTGCAGGCTGCGGCCCGGCTCGGCATGCATGGCGCGGATCAAGCCGAGCCGGCACGCGTGCTCGCCATTCACCGTGATGCAAAGGAGGTCGCCGGGTCGCGCCGCGTTGCTCGAAGGCTGGGGGAGCTCCGCGCCAAGCTCGTTGCCGCCGGAGTCTTTCAGGGTCCACGCTTCGGCCGCCGGCGCCGGCCCATCGTCATCGCCCGCAAGCGTCAGCTCGCCCGCGCCGGCTCCTGCGCTCGACAGGTGTTGCCAGACCGATGCGTAGCCGTGAACGACCTGCAGGCTGCCGGTCGCCGGTGCATGCACCGGTGCGGTGTACCGGGATGCACTGCCCCAGAACAGGCCCAGATGCCGCAGGGTCGAGACCTGCACGTGCAAGGGAATGTCCTTGCCGAGCGCCGGGACCTCTGCGGCCCGGGCCGTCGACGCCTGCCTGTAGAGCCGCTCGAGCGTGTCGTAGCCCGCGCCCGCGCCGAAGTAGCGCAGATCGATATTCGGCTCGGGCGACTCGGCGTCCGCTCGGCGCGGCGCGCTCTCGCTCCCCGGATCGAAGCAGAACGGATTGTCGGCGACGCCGCGCGGGCGCAGGGTGAACTCTGCGCCGAGCTCCTCGACCACGCGGTCGGCCACCTCGATCTGCTCGGGCGACATCATCTCGGGCGCGCTCGCGTGCAGCATCAGCAGCCGCAGCAGCTCGTGGGTGGCGCTGGTCGGGGTCTTGTGGGCAGCGTCCATGCGAACCGGTAGCACCGCGCACGCGGCCTGCTCTGCATCGGTGTGGACGGCGTAAGCGGCCCGCCACACTTTCGGCGGCACGCTCGCGTAGCGCACCAGCCGCGACTTGGTTAGCATGCGGCAGGCGTACAGGGCTCTCGCCGCGCCGGCCGCCGCCACGGGATGGAGCGACGCGTTGGTCGTCGCCTCCTTCAGCAGCAAGGCCGCCGACGCGCACAGTGTATCCGCCAGCGCAGTCAGATAGTTGTTGAGCGCGTTCCAATCCGACTCGTGCGCCGCCAGCTTGTCGGTCGGCCTGGCGAGAAATGGCGCCAGCCGTGCAGCCACCGGCGCCCGGCTCGCCTCCAGGATCAGCGACAGGATCTCGCCGCGGATTTTCTCGTCAGGGCTGGCATCGCCCCGAACCGCATCGATCCAGCCTCTCAGGTCGTTCAGCGCCGTGAGCGGACTGAGTGCGCGCGTTTCGGCAAGCAGTTTTGCCGCCGCCGCCGGGTTGCGCGTCGGATAGCCCCCATGACCACTGTTGCTCCCGATTCGTTCCGACATCTGCACGCACTCCCAGCCGCGTGGGTCCGTTCGGGCGATTCGCTCTCCCCACCGGGATAACTGCGTTCGGACAACACGCAGGGTCATTGTAGGGCCGAAGACCGCAGTGTGGCGACTCGATACGCCTCCGTCGGCCCCATGGCCGTGCGGTATTTCACCGGCAGACGAACTCGAATGCGCGGGGCGGGTCAGAACCACACATGGGAGTCCCGAGGAGGAGACGATGAGCACACGAATCGCTTCGTTCGCCGCAGCCGTTTGCGCGTTCGGCATGGTGATGCCGTCGCTCGCCGCCGACCTGAGAGACCAGGTCAGGGTCGAGGTCGAAAGCGCGCGCCTGCATGACGACATGGCACCGGGCACCTACATGTGCGCCGCCGGACACCTTCACGTTCGCGCTACGGTCTACAACACGACCGCCGCCACGCTCGGTCGCATCACGGTCGGGGGCAAGGCCTTCGACGCCGGAGGAAAACTTCTTGGGGAAGCGACCGCCGCGACCCGACAAGCTTCCGTCGCACCCGGAGACAAATCGACCGTCGACCTCGAGTTCCTGACGGTGGGTGGCCCGCTCGTTCAGCAGGTGAAAAAGCAAGAGGTCAGGGTCATCGCGGCGCCGACCAAGTAGCCACCGCGCGCGGCACTCGTCGCCCGAACATCGCAGCCTACGCCGCGAACGCGCGGCCGGCGTCGTACGCCGCCGCGTTGCGCGCCCCGAGCTCGCTGCCGCCGAAGCGTCGCAGCACCTCCTCGCGCAGCACCTGCTGCGGAATCGGCAGCATCGCAGCCGCCGCGCCGAGCATCACGCTGTTGGCGAAGCGTGCATCGCCGAGCCGCTCGGCCATGCCACGCGCCGCGATCTCGCGCACCTGCAGGCCTGCGGCGCGCAACTGCGCGGCAGGATCGTCCGGATACGGGTGCACGCCCGAGGACACGATGGGGGGCACGGCGCGCCAGGAATCGAGCAGCGCGCAGCCGTCGGGCGCGAGAAAATGGCTCCAGCGCAGCCCCTCCGCCGCCTCGAAGGCGATCAGCAGGCGCACGGTGCCCGGGCGAACCTCGCTCGCTTCGACGCGCTCGCCGACGCGCACCTGCGAACACACCACGCCGCCGCGCTGCGACATACCGGTGACCTCGGTCTTGCTCGCCTCGAAGCCCGCCTCCAGCGCGGCGCGCGCGATCGCCTCGGCGGCGGTCATCACCCCCTGGCCACCGATGCCGACGACGAGAATGTCGATGCTCATTCGGGTGCGATTGCGCCGCGCGCGCAAGCCTTTGCGCACAGGTCGCAGCCGGTGCACAGCGCGCGCTCGATGCGAACCCACGCCAGGTCCACGACGTTGCCCTTTGCGCGCTCCTGTTTCTCGCGGCGAGTCACGGTGATCGCCGGGCAGCCCACATCGAGGCACCGAGAACAGCCATTGCATTGATCCTCGCGCACCTCGAGCGGCCGGCGCCGCTCGAAATCGCGCGACAGCACGCATGGCCGGGTGGTGACGATCACGGAGGGCTCCGGCGCCTTCATCTCCTCGCGCAGCACCTTGAAGAATGTCGGCAGCTCATAGGGGTCCACCACCCGGATGCGTTCCGGCCGTACGCCGAGCGCTTCCACCAGCTTGGCGAAGTCCAGCCGCGGCGCGTCCGTGCCGTCGAGCCGGTGACCAGTGCCGGGATTGTCCTGACCGCCCGTCATGGCGGTGGCACGGTTGTCGAGCAGCAGCACGGTCACGTTGCCGCCCTGGTAGGTGATATTCGCGAGCGCCGGCATGCCAGTGTGCAGGAACGTCGAATCGCCGATCACTGCGAGGATTGGCTTGGCCGCCGCGTCGCCGGCGAACGCCTTCGCCATGCCATGCGCCACGCCGAGCGACGCGCCCATCGAGATGATGCTGTCCATCGCGTTCCACGGCTCGCCGCAGCCGAGCGTGTAGCAGCCGATGTCGCCGCAGATGATGGTGTCCTTAAGCTGCCCGAGCCAGAAATAGACGCCCATGTACGGGCAGCCTGCGCACAGCGTCGGTGGGCGCGGGAAGACGGGCCGAGGCGTGCGCGACGCCACGACACCTTGCGGCGCGAGGCCCAGCAGTTGCCGCACCGCCCGCCCAATCACCAGCGTGGTCATTTCGCCCTGCGTGGGCAGCACATCCTTGCCATGGACCACGAGACCGGCAGCCTTGAGCTCGGTTTCCACGATCGGTTCGCTTTCCTCGACCACGACGACCTGCTCCACCGACGCGGCAAGCTCGTGCGCAAGCTCCAGCGGCAGCGGATGCGAGAAGCCCAGCTTGAGCACCGGCGCTTGCGGATACGCTTCGCGCACCGAGTGATAGGCAGCGCCGGAAACCACGAAGCCGACCGCCGGGTCGGCGCCCGGCTCGAGCACGTTCCAACGCGAGCCCGCCGATTCCTCGGCCAGCACCTCGTCGCGCCGTGCGCGCAATTGCAGGCGCTTGCCGACGTGGTTCGGGGTAATGATCCAGCGCGCGACGTCGCGCTGGTAACCGTGCCGCGCCGGGTCCGGCGCCTCGCGCTCGCCCGTGCGCAGCGTGCGCTTGACGTGCGAGACGCGCGTGGTCAGCCGCAACAGTACCGGCACCTCGTGGCGCTCGGACAGCGCGAACGCCTCGTGCGTCATGGCGTAGGCCTCGGCGGCGTCGGCCGGCTCGAGCACGGGCAAATGCACGAACCGTCCCCAGAAACGCGAGTCCTGCTCGTTTTGCGAGGAGGAAAAGCCGATGTCGTCCGAAACCGCGATCACCAGCCCCGCCTTGACGCCTACCAATCCCATGGTCATGAGGGAATCGGCGGCGACATTCAGCCCCACGTGCTTCAGCGCGGTGATCCCGCGCCGTCCGGTCATCGAGGCACCGAGCACGACCTCGAGCGCGACCTTCTCGTTGGTCGACCACTCGCTGTAAACGCCGGGCAACCCGGCGAGCGTCTGCAGGATTTCGGTCGAGGGGGTTCCCGGATACGCGGCAGCGACTTCGACGCCCGCCTCCCAGGCGGCGCGCGCGACGGCCTCGTTGCCCGACAGGAAATCGCGCCTCGCCGGCGCACCCTCTACGGCCTGCGGCAAAGCGCTCATGTCTCCTCCTCGGGGCGACTTCTCGCGGAGTCTATGCCTTGGATCGCGCAATAAGCTTGCCTTTTTGTGCTCCATAAAGGAGAATCACGCAATAATATGCCAACGAATAAGCCAAAAACGGAGTTGGACCGCATCGACCGGCGCATCCTGGAGCAGCTGCAGGCCGACGGGCGTCTCAGCAACCAGGAGCTCGCCGAGCGCGTGGCGCTCTCGCCCTCGCCCTGCCTGCGCCGGGTGCGCGCGCTCGAGGGTGCCGGCATCATCCGTGGCTACGCAGCGCTGCTCGAGCCGCAGGAGGTCGGGCTGGGGCTGCTCGCCTACGTCACGGTGAAGCTGGAGAAGCGCGGCAAGATGCCGGTGGACCAGTTCACGCGCGCAGTCGAGAGCTGGCCCGAAGTCATCGCCTGCTTCTCGATGACCGGCGACATGGATTACCTGATGCGCGTGCAGGTCGAGGATCTCGAGCACTATTCGAGCTTCGTGATGGACCGGCTGCTCAAGCAGCCCGGCGTCATCGACATCCGCACGAACTTCGTCCTCGAGCGCATCAAGGAAACCACGGCGCTGCCGCTCGGGCACCTCGCGTGACGCACGGCGGGGACCCCTAAGTCCGCACCCTTCACTCCGTCGCGGTCCGCTGAGGCGCCGCGCGCGTGCCGATCCAGGCACCGTGCCGCTCGATTTCAGCGAGCAAGGCCGGCACCCCCTCGCCGGTGGTGGCGACGGTGCGCACCACCGGGGGTGTCCAGTCGGCAGGACGGCGCATCGAGAGCATGGCAAGCAGCGCCTGCTCCGCCCGCGTCGCTGCGCTCCGGTCGCATTTGTTCAGCACGAAGATGTCGGCAATCTCGTATACGCCCGCCTTGATTGCCTGCACGTCGTCGCCCAAGTCCGGCGGGCACACGACGAGCCGCGTCTCGGCAACGCCGGCGATCTCGACTTCGGACTGGCCCGTGCCGACCGTCTCCACCATCACCGTGTCGAAGCGCGCCGCCCTGAAAACTTCCACGATTGCACGCGTGCTGCGCGTAAGGCCGCCGAGGTGCCCGCGCGCGGCAAGGGAGCGGATGAACAGCCGCTCGTCGGCCTGATGCTCGAGCATTCGGATGCGGTCGCCGAGCAGCGCACCGCCGCTTAGCGGGCTCGAAGGGTCCACCGCCACGACCGCCACGTTCCCGCCGCGCGCAAGGAACGCGCCGACCAGCGCGTTGATGAGCGTCGACTTGCCCGCCCCCGGCGGCCCCGTCACGCCGAGCACGCGGCCGTGACGCACACAGCCCGCCAACGCCGCCTGCACCGCCGGCGCCTCAAGCGTCTCATTCTCGATGGCAGAGATGGCGCGCGCGATGGCGCGCCGATCGCCCGCGACGATGCGCGCCGCGAGGCCCTCGGCAATGTTCATGGTCGCGCCAGGCTCGGGCGCAGCAGCATCGGACCGTGCAGCGCCAGGAAGACGAGAAACGCCGCGCCCCACAACAGCGCGGAGACGGCGAGCGCCCATTCACCGAGCTCGTGCACCGAGTAGGCGAGCCGCAGCAGCGCGGCCGCCAGCACCATCAGGAACGCAAGCTGCATCGCTTGGGACGCCTGCAGCGGGCGGCCGGTGTGGCGCAGCGCCACGCGCGTCATCAATCCGATCTTCAACATGCCGTAAGCGCCGAGCGTGAACGCGTGGATCCAGGCCTCGCGCGGCACGTGCGGTGTGAGCTCGGCCGCCGCGCGCAACACGAGCGCCGCGATCAGCCAGGCATAGCCCAGGTGGACGCACCACAGCAGCGGCTCGCCCGTCGTGCGCCAGCCGCGCCAGCGCGCGAAGCGCCAAGCGTGCACCGCCGCCGCGGCGAGCGCCGCCGTGACCATCCAGCCGGTAGGCGCACCAAGGAGATCGGCCCCCGCGAAGACCACCATGGCCAGCGCGGTCGCGTATTCCAGCGGCATCAGAATCGCCGCGGCGCGCTCGCCGCGCTGGTGCAGGTAGCGGCGCGTAAACGCCGGGATGAACAGCCCGCCATAGAGCGTGAAGAGAAAAGCAAGCGCATGAACACCCAGCAGCAACGCACGTTGGGCGCC
Source organism: Burkholderiales bacterium (assembly GCA_041568535.1). GTDB lineage: Bacteria > Pseudomonadota > Gammaproteobacteria > Burkholderiales > SG8-39 > JAABQT01. The sequence goes on from JBFFZT010000003.1 coordinate 6,500, forward strand.
CTCCTGCGAGCCGGCGTCGAGCGACAGATGGAACGCGATATTTGCGCCGGCGAACGCGACCAGCGGCAGCAACGACCACCAGAACAACGTGCGCCGTGCGGCCGCGATCGTCCAGAACAGCATCAGGCATAGCGCCGGCATCAGGGCGCCGTCGATCGCGGCCAGCGCCACCCGCGGCATCGAGTCCGCCTGATGCATCGCGACGCGGCCGGCGAGCCACAGCGCGGCGAGTACTGCTAGCGGCATGCCCCGCAGCTCGGCCGCCCCGGACCAGCTCGGCAGCGCCGTCAGGAGCACGCCGCAGACGAGCGCCGCCGCAAAGCCGAATAGCATCTCGTGCGCGTGCCAATATGGAACGCCGGCGGTCGCGGGCCAGCCGAAGTGCCGCGCCGCAAACCACAGCGCCAGGGAAAGCGGACCATAGATCGCCGCCGCCAGGAAGAACGGCCGAAAGCCGCTCGACCAGAGCGCGGCGCGGCTCAACTCGGAATCACCCCGGATGCCGCGAGCACGCGGCATTCGTCCTCGGAGTAGCCCGCCTCGCGCAGCACCGGGCGCGTGTGCTCGCCATACTTCGGCGCAAAGGAGAATTCGTGCGCCGCCTCCGGCAACTCCACCGCCATCGGCGGCAGGTGCACGCGCTTGCCGTCCGGCAGCACCGTGGAGGTGAAGCGTCCTTGCAGCGCCTCCAGGTCCCGCACCGCGGCCACGCCGTTGATGCGCGCGTGCGGGATCATGGCCGCCCGCAGGTCCGCCATCACCTGCTCGGCGTCGAGCACGGCGGTCAGCGCAGTAATGTCGCGCTTGAGGTTCTGCCGGTCGCGCGTGCGGCCCTCGTTGGTCGCGCGCGCCTCCGAGGCGAGCGAAGCGAAATGCGGGCGCTCGGTCAGCCGCCGCCACTGCACGTCGCTACCGATCGCCATGTAGATGAAGCCGTCGCGCGTCGGGTAGACGTTGGTCGGCACGAACTTGCGGTGCTCGTTGCCCGCGCGCGTGATCTCCCAGGGCTCGCAGTTGAAGTCCACCAGCGGCAAGGTCGTAATGAGCCAGGAGGCGGCCGCCTGCAGCATGGAGACGTGGATCTCCGCTCCGCGGCCGGACTCGGCACGCTCGGCAAGCGCCAGCATCACGTTGGCGTACACCTCGTCGCCCGCCTTCAGGTCGATCACCGGCACGCCGCACAGCACCGGGGTGGCGTTCGGCTCGCCGGTCAGCTCGATATAGCCGCACATCGCCTGGATCACCGGGTCGTAGCCTGGCACCTCCGGATATTGCGGCCCGAGCGCCGAAATGCCGGCCCAGATCAGATCGGGCTTCGCCGCCGAGAGCGTCGCGTAGTCGATGCCGAGCGGCGCATAGCGCTCGGGCACCGTGTTGCAGCAGAACACGTCCGCGTCGAGCTCGCGCACCAGGCGCTGCAGCACCGCGCGGCCTTCGGCGCTCTTGAGGTTCAGCGCAATCGCCTCCTTGCCGACGTTCGGCGCGACGAAATAGGTGCGCCGGTCGTCGTCCGGCGTTTCCGGATCGGTGCGCGCGCCGATATAGCGGTTCGGATCGCCCGGCAGTCCCCGGCCCGCGCCCACGGCCTCGATGCGGATCACCCGCCAGCCGAGCTGCACGAAGCGCAGCGTCGCGTAGGGCATCGACAGCGCCTGCTCGAGGCTGAGCACCGTGCGTCGCTTCACGCCGCGGCACCCCACACCGGCGGTTGCGAAGCGCCATGCAGCGCGCGGTAGACGTTCTCCGGCGTGAACGGCAGCGCGGTGATGCGGGTGCCAGTGGCGTTGTAGATCGCGTTCGCCACCGCCGCGGCGATGCAGATCGCCGGAGCTTCGCCCACGCCTTTGGCGCCCTGCGGGCCCTCGCCGTCCATCGTCTCGATGAAGCTAATGTCCATCTCCGGGATCTCGGGCGCCGTGACCAGCTTGTAATCGCGGAAGTTCGGGTTGCGCACCGCGCCGTTCTCGACCATCAAATTCTCGGTCAGCGCGTAGCCCTGCCCCATGACGATGCCGCCCTCGATCTGGCCCTCGATGCCGAGCCGGTTGAGCACGCGCCCGACGTCGTGCGCGCCGGTCACCTTGAGCAGGCGCACGATGCCGGTCTGCGTGTCGACCTCGACCTCGCACACTTGCGTCGCCCAGGCGTAGGCTGCGGAGACATCGCCCTTGAACTGCTTGTCCTGGTGCTTGCTCGGCGGCTCGTAGTAGAAGGTGGTCATCACCAGCTCGGCGCGGTCGGAGAAGTGCAAACCGCGCAGGAACTTGCCGAGCTCGAAGAGCCGCTCGCCGTCGCTCTTGCGCACGATGCAGGCGCCGCGCAGATCGAGCGCCTCCTGGGCGAGCCCGGTCCTCGCCGCTGCCGCGGCGAGAATCTTCGCCTTCGCCTTGCGCGCCGCGCCGATCGCCGAGTTGCCGGCGATGAAGGTGGTGCGCGAGGCGTGCACGCCCACGTCCCAGGGCGTGATATCGGTGTCATTGTTGACCACCGTGACCGCGCTGAGCGGCAGACCGAGCTCCTCGCACACTAACTGCGAGAGCACCGTCTCCGAACCCTGCCCGATTTCGGAGGCGCCCGTGATCAGCGTCACGTGCGCAAAATCGTCGAGCTTGAGGATCGTGCCGCAACCGTCCGACGGATAGATCTTGGCGCCGCCGCCGACGTGCAGCATGGAGGCCATGCCGACGCCGCGCTTCACCGGGCTCGGGTCCTTCCAGCGCGCGCGGTGCTCGGCCTGCTTGCGCACGAAGTCGCTGCGTTCGGCCGCCGTCGTCAGGCAGTCCTTGAAGCCGCAGCTCTTGAAGTGCATCCCTTGTGGCGTGACCTCGCCGGGGTCCTGCGCGTTCTTCAGGCGGAAGGCGAGCCCGTCCATGCCGAGCGCTTCGGCGAGCTTGTCCATGTGCGCTTCCACGGCGAAGGTCGCCTGCAGGTTGCCGTAGCCGCGAAACGATCCGGCGTAGGGGTTGTTGGTGTAGATCGCCCTGGTGTGGTACTTGCAGTGCGGCACGCGATACAGCGACGAGATGGTCTGCATCATCACGAACGGCGTGGTGGCGCCCCAGGAGGTGTAGGCGCCGTTGTCGTGCAGCGTGTCGACGGTGCGGAAGGTGAGCGTGCCGTCGCGACGGCACCCCGAGCGCAGCTTGAGCAGCACCGGCTGGCGCGTCGGCGAGGCGATGAACTCCTCCTCGCGCGAGAACACCAGCTTTACCGGGCGCCGGGTGATCTTCGCCAGGAAGATCGCGATCGGCTCGAACGGGTAGATGTCGAGCTTCGAGCCGAAGCCGCCACCGATCGGCGGCTGGATGATGCGGATGCGCGACGGGTCGATGCCGAGCAGCTCGGCGAACTCGCGCTTGTGCAGGAACGGCACCTGCGTGTTGGAGTACAGCAGCAGGTTGCCGCTCGGATCGAACTCCGCGATCACGCCCGACACGCCCATGCAGCAGTGCGTCACGTAGTGCAGCCGGAACACGTCCTCGATCACCAGGTCCGACTCGGCCTCGCCCTGCGCGACGTCGCCCTGCGCGTAATCGAACGTCATGGCAACGTTGTCGGGCTTGCCCGCGAACGCTACCGGCGCGCCGGCGGCCTTCAAGTGCGGGCTCGCGTCGGTGCCGTGCGGCTCGGGATGGATAAGCGGCGCGCCGGGCGCCAGCGCCTGCTCGGCCGTGATGATTACCGGCAGCGGCGCATACTCGACGCGAATGAGCTTCAACGCGGCCTCGGCGATCGCTTCGCTGTCGGCCGCCACCGCGGCGATCTCGTCGCGCAGGCTGCGCACGCGGTCGGTCTTGAGCGGCAGATGATCCTTCGCAACGCCGATCGGGCGCTGCCACGGCACGTCCTTGGCCGTGATGACGGCGTGCACGCCGGGCAGGCGCTTCGCCGCTCCCGTATCGATGGAGACGATGCGCGCGTGGACCTGCGTGGAGCGCAGGATCTTCGCGTGCAGCGCGCCCGGCACCTCGAGATCGTGGATATAGCGCGTTTTGCCAATGGCCTTGTCCGGCGCATCCATCTTCGGAATGCGCCTGCCGATGAGCGTTTCGCGCGCCAGCGGAGTGTCACCCGCCCCCATGTCCGCCTCCCTGCGTCGAGGCGCGCGCTGCCGCCGCGATCGCGTCGATGATCTTGCGGTAGCCGGTGCAGCGGCACAGGTTGCCTTCGATGCCGCGGCGAATCGCCGCTTCGTCGGCTTCGGGATGGTGCTCGATGACGTGGCTCGCCTGCACCACCAGACCCGGGGTGCAGAAGCCGCACTGCACCGCGCCGTTCGCGACGAACGCGTCGCGCAGGCGCTCTCCCGCCTCGCTCACCGCGACGCCCTCGATCGTCACCAGCTCGCGCCCGTCGCAGTCGACCGCGAACATCAGGCAGGCATTCACCGTGACGCCGTCGACGATGATGGTGCAGGCGCCGCACTCGCCCTCGCCGCAGCCGTACTTGGTGCCGGTGAGCCCGAGCCGCCCGCGCAGCATCTCGAGCGCGCTCATGCGCGCCGGCACCGTGAGCTCCCTTTTCACGCCGTTTAGCGTGAACGCGATGTCACAGTTGGCAGACATGGGTCAGCACCCTCTTCAGCACGTTGTGGATCAGCTCGCGCCGGTACCAGTCCGAGGCCCGCACGTCGGAGATCGGCCGCACCTCCTCGAGCGCCATCGAAACGGCCGCCTCGAGCGTCTTGGCATCCGGCATGCGGCCTTCCAGCACCCGCTCGGTGCGCGGGGCGCGAATCGGCGTCGGCGCCACCGCGCCAAGCGCGATACGCACGTCGCGCAACACCTTGCCTTCGCGCCGCGCGCCGGCGGCAATCGAAATCGCGGCGATGTCCAGTCCCGGCCGTGTACCGTGCTTGTAGAACGCGCCCGCGAACCCCGGTGGCGGCAGCGGGACTTCGACCGCCACCAGCAGCTCGCCGCTTGCGCGGCAGGTGCGTCCCGGGCCGACGAAGAACTCGCCGAGCGGCACGCGACGCGTCTGCAGCGCACCGTTGGGCTTGGCGCTGAGCACGACCCGCGCCTCGAGCGCGAGCAGCGGCACCAGCGTGTCGCCGGCGGGCGAGGCATTGCACAAGTTTCCCCCCAACGTGGCGGCGTTACGGATCTGGTCGCTGGCGAAGTGATCGCAGGCCTGCCACAGCAGATCCAGCCGCTCGCGCACCAGCGCACTTTCCAGCAGCTCGGTGATGGTGACGAGCGCGCCGATGCGCACTGCGCCTTGCGCTTCGACGATGCCTTGCAGCTCGGGCACGCGCCGCACGTTCATCAGCACCGGCTGGAACTGCACCCGGCCGCCCTGCGTCTGCGGCATGAGATCGGTGCCGCCCGCGAGCACGGTGACGTTGCCGGCGCCCAGGATTTCGACCGCCTCCACGAGCGACGCGGGCGCCCGGTAGGTTTCGATCCGCATCTAGAACCTCACCGGCTCGCGGTAGCGGCCGAACGCGCCGACCAGCACGCCGGTGATCTCGCCGACGCTGGCGTAGGCTTTCACCGCGTCCATAATCGCGGGCATCAGATTCGCCTTCGAGCGCGCATCGGCGCCAACGCGCGCGAGCGCCGCCTCCACGTGGCCCGCGTCGCGCTCGGCGCGCACGCGCTCGAGCGCGCGCACCTGCGCGGCCGCGTCCTCCTCCTTGTACGGGTGGAATTCCATCTCGGGCGTCTTGTCCTCCGTGCGGTAGCAGTTGACGCCCACCTTGCGAAAACGGCCCTCCTCGATCTCGCGCTGGCGCCGATAGGCCTGTGCCGAGACCCTGGCCTGGATTGCGCCTTCGCCGACCAGCTTGACGATGCCGCCCTGCGCATCCACCTCGGCCATGATCGCTTCCATGCGGCGGCGCATCTGATTGGTGAGCGTCTCGACGTAGTACGAGCCGCCGAGCGGATCGACCGTGTCGGTGAGGCCCATCTCCTCGATCAGCAGCTGCATGGTGCGCAGCGAGATGCGCTGCGCGCTCTCCGAGGGGATGGTGTAGGCCTCGTCGTAGCAGCACAGCGCCATGGTCTGCGTGCCAGCAAGCGCGCAGATGAGCGCGTAGTAGGCGCCGCGCACGATGTTCAGCTCCGGCTGCTCGAAGGTCAGCCCGCCGCCGCCGCCGCCCGCGATCATGCGCAGCCACATCGAGCCGGGCTTGGTCGCACCGTACTGCTCGCGCATGATCTTCGCCCACAGGCTGCGGCCGGCGCGGAATTTCGCCACCTGCTCGAACAGGCTGCCGAAGCAGTTGAAGTTGAACGACAGGCGTCCGGCGAACTCGTCCACCGGCAGCCCGCGCCGGATCACCTCGTCAGCGTAAGCCTTGGCGATGCAGAAGGCGTAGGCCATCTCCTGCGCCGGGTCGGCGCCCGACTCGCGGATGTGGTAGCCGCACACCGACACCGGGCTGTACTTCGGCGCGTGGCGCGCGCAGTACTCGATAGTGTCGCCCACCAGCCGGATCGACGGCTCGACCGGAAACACCCAGGTGCCGCGGCCGATGAACTCCTTGAGGATGTCGTTCTGCGCGGTGCCGCGCAGTCTGGCGAGGTCGTAGCCGCGCTTCTCGGCCATCGCGAGGTACATCGCGATCAGGATCGCGGCGGCGCCGTTGACGGTCAGCGAGACGGTGATGCGCTCGAGATCGATGCCCTCGAAGGCGGTCTCGACGTCGCGCAGCGTGTCCACCGCCATGCCGACGCGCCCGACCTCGCCCTCGGCCCGGGGGTCGTCGGAGTCCATGCCGCATTGCGTCGGAAGGTCGAAAGCCACGTTCAGCCCTGTCTGGCCATTGGCGATCAGGTAGTGAAAACGCCGGTTGGTGTCGGCGGCATTGCCGAACCCAGTGTATTGACGCATCGTCCAAGGCTGCTTGCGATACATCAAGGAATGGATACCCCGCGCGAACGGGTACTGCCCGGGCAGCCCGATCATGCCCTCGCCCCCGCTCTCGGCAATGTCGGCCGCGCTGTAAAGCGGCTTGATCTCGATCCCCGACTCGTTGACGACGGGGCGAACTTCCTTCTCGGGCAGGTCCTTGGGTTTCATGGCGTGTGGGTCCGGATGAAGCCGACGATGTCCTCGAGCCGCGAGCTCGAGGGAAAAATCCCCTTGAAGCCAAGCGCGCGCAGCGCGTCGTGGTCTCGCGCCGGCAGGTTGCCCCCGATGATCCAAAGCCGCTCGCCCAGCCCCGCTTCCTCGAGCAATGGCTTGAGCTTCCTGCAGATCGGCAGGTGCGAGCCCGCCATCGAGGAGAGCGCCACCACGTCAGCGTCCTCCTCGAGCGCGATGCGCGCAATCGCCTCCGGCGTCTGGCGCAGTCCGGTGTAGACCACCTCGAAGCCGGCATCCATCAGCGCGCGCGCCACCACCTTCGCGCCCTGGTCGTGGCCGTCCAGGCCGGGCTTGGCGAGCACCACCTTGAGGCGCTTGTCCGCGCTCACGATCCCGCCACCTCCTTGGCGATGATCAGCTTCAGGATCTCGCTCGTGCCGCCGCCGATCAGGGTGAAGCGCACGTCGCGCAGATAGCGCTGCACCGGGTAGTCCATGGCGTAGCCGTAGGAAGCGAACACGCGCGCCGCCTGGTCGGCGACCCGCGCCGCGCACTCGCTCGCGAAGAGCTTCGCCATCGCCGCCTCCTTGTGGTGCGGCTTGCCCGCGTCGCGCAGCCAGGCCGCGCGGTACACGAGCTGCGTCGCCGCCTCGAGCTCGGTGGCCATCTCGGCGAGCTTCAGCTGGATCGCCTGGTAGCGGTTGATCGGCTTGCCGAACTGATTGCGCTCGCCGCTGTAGCGCACCGCCGCCTCGAGCGCGGCGCGCGCCTGGCCGACCGCCATCACGCCGGTGATGATGCGGATTTCGGCGAGCGTCTTGCGCAGGTGCGACTCGCCGTCGCCTTCCTCCTGCGACAGGCGGTGGCTGTCGGGCACCCGGCAGGCGTCGAACGCGAGCTCGGCCGTGGGCAGCGCCCACACGCCCATCTTCTCGATCGCGCGCCCGAGCTTCACGCCCTCGAAGCCGCGCTCGACCAGGAAGATGGTGAGCTTCGCTTCCTGCCCCGCGCGCGCGAACACGGTGAAGAAGTCCGCCACCGGCGCCGCGGTGACCCAGGTCTTCTGCCCGTCGAGCACGTAGCCGCCGTCGACCTTGCGCGCGCGCGTGGCGATGCCGCCGAGGTCGCTGCCGGCGTTCGGCTCGGTCATGCAGATCGCGCCGATCTTCTCGCCGCGCAGCGCCGGCCTGAACAGCCGCTCCAGGATGTCGGCGTTGCCGAGCATGTGCAGAAACTTGGTGCCCATCAGCGACTGCATCGCGGCGCAGCCCGCGAGCGACATCGAGCCGCGCGCGATCTCCTCGAGCGCGACACAGAATTCGCTCAACTGCATGCCGCTGCCGCCCGCCTCCTCCGGATAGCGCATGCCGAACAGTCCCAGCTTTGCGAGCTCGCCGAACAGCGCGCGCGGAAAGGCGTGCGCCTCGTCGAGCGCCGCCGCCTGCGGCGCGATGCGCTCGTCGCAGAAGCGCGCGAAGGTCTCGCGCACCTGGCGCTGCTCGGGGCTCGGCTCGAAGTCCATGTCAGCGGCCTTCCTTGAGTTCCCGCCATTCGTAGTCGATCAGCTCGAGCAGTACGCCGTTCGCCGCCTTCGGGTGCACGAACGCGAACTCGCAGTCGCGAAACGGCCGCGCCCCGCCGATGAACGGATAGCCCTGCGCCTCGAGCTCGCGCATCGCCGCGCGCGTGTCGTCGACGTTGAACGACACCAGCATGACGCCCTCGCCGCGCCTGTCGATGAACTTCGCCACCTCACCGTCCGGGGTGAGCGACTCCATCAGCTCGAAGCCCACGCCGCCGATCCAGTAGCGCGCCACGCGGATTTTCTCCGGCTCGTCGACGTAAGCGTCGTCGGGCTTGTCCTTGCCGAGGATCGGCTGCCAGATCTTCTTCGCTGCCTCGAGGTCTTTCACCGCAATGCACAGGTGGTCGATCTTGTTGACTTTCATCGGCCCTCCGGCTCAGTTGCCACTCACCTCGAGCACCACCGCCATCGCGGTGTCGCCCGCCGCGCAGCCGGTGAACAGTCCGCGGCCGCCTCCGCGGCTCGCCAGCTCCTCGATCAGCTCGATCACCGCGCGCGTGCCCATGGGCGCCTGCGGGTGGCCCCAGACCAGCGACGAGCCGAAGTTGTTCATGCGTTCGAGGACCGCGCCAGTAACCCGCGAGAACAGGATGTCGTTCAGCGCGAACGGGTTGTGCGTCTTGATGGCGTCCATGCGCTCGATCGTGAGCCCGGCCTGCGCAAGGGCGCGCTGTGCGGCCGGCGCCGGCGCCTCGGGCATGTGGGCGAGCGCGGCGCGCGACTGGCCGAAGCCGAGCAGCCGGATGCGGATCTTCGGGTCGCGCGACAGCTCCTTCGCGCGCGCTGGGATCGCGACAACGATCGCCGCGTTGCCGTCCGCGGGATGCGTC
>JBFFZT010000004.1:0-15003 GCA_041568535.1 Burkholderiales bacterium
ATCACCTACGGCGGCGCGCCGATGTACGTCGCCGACTGCGAGCGCGCGATCGAGCTGTTCGGCCCGCGCCTGTACCAGCTCTTCGGCCAGGGCGAGAGCCCGATGACCATCACCGGCCTGCCGCAGTCCGACCACGCCGCGCGGCGCAACCTCGAGACCTGCGGCTTCGCGCGCACCGGCGTCGAAGTGCGCGTCGTCGACGACGAGGACCGCGACCTGCCCCCGGGCGAGGTGGGCGAGATCGTGACGCGCTCGGACTGCGTCATGGCGGGCTACTGGGAGAACGCGCAGGCCACCGCGCAGACACTGCGCGGCGGCTGGCTGCACACGGGCGACCTCGGCAGCCTGGACGCCGCGGGCTACCTCACGATCCGCGACCGCTCCAAGGACATGATCATCTCGGGCGGCGCGAACATCTACCCGCGCGAGATCGAGGAGGTGCTGCTGCGCCACCCGGCGGTCGCCGAATGCTCGGTGGTGGGTCGTCCGCACCCCGAGTGGGGCGAGGAAGTGGTGGCGTTCGTTGTGCGCCGCGCCGCAGTCTCGCCGCAGGAGCTCGACGCGCTCTGCCTCGAGCACATCGCGCGCTTCAAGCGCCCGCGCGCCTACCGCTTCGTGGAGAGCCTGCCCAAGAACAATTACGGCAAGGTGCTCAAGACCGAGCTGCGGCGCTTGTAGCGCTTACTGGCGGAAGTCGCCTTCCGGATCGCGCTCGTCGTCGTGCATCTCGATCGTCTCGCGCACGATGCCGTCGTCGGAGAACTGCACGAAGAGCACGCGCCCCTCGCGCACCGCGTAGCGATACGGGTACTCCCATACCTCGCGCTGCTGGCGCGGCAGGCGCGAAATCTCGAACGCCGGACCGAGCAGCTCGCGCACCTCATCCTTGCGCATGCCCGCCTGCACCTTGTGGATGTTCCAGTGCGTGAGCCGCTGCTCGAAGCCGCGCAGGACCCCGTCCGGTCCGATGCTCGCCACGTAGGTGAGCCGTCCCCACGGCCAGTGCGTGAAGTAGCGCAGCTCGCCGCCGTCCGGGCGCTTGAGCACCAGCGCCGGCCGGCCCATCGCGGCGCTCACCTCGGCGGCCGTCGACCTGCCCGGCTCGAGGCTGCGGCCCGGAACCAGCGCGCAGCCCGCGAGCAGCAGCCCTGTCAGGAAAGCAAGGCTCGTCTTCATGATTTCTTCCTCAGCACCTCGATCCATCCGCCCAGGGGATCCACCCGCACCCAGTCGCCGGTCTGCAGCACCTCGCGCGGATGCGGCGTCCAGCCCTCGGTGATGGTGATGCCGGCGAACACCGCGCCCTGCACCATCACCGGGTTGGTCACCCCGAAGATGAACGCTTTGGGCGCGATTTTCTTCCACTGCAGGTCGTGGAACGCCCAGCCCGCGGCGATGCCGCCCTTGGCGGTGGGAAAGAAGCACACCTTGTCCTTGATGTTCTCGCCTTCGAGCTTGTGCCCGGCCTTGGTGATCACGCCGCTCCAGCGGTCGAGGTCGTAGCGCGGCGAGAACCCCTCCTCGGAGACGAGCGCCACGCCTTCCACCGGCGGCCCGAAGGCGCGCGCCACGCGCAGGCGCTTGCCGCTCAACGCAGCGCCCCCGTGCACGCGATCTCCACGCAGTCGCGGGTGCGCCGCAGGATGGTGTTGAAGCGGTGCGCGCCGATGATGTTCACGATCTTGGCCGAGTTGGACACCATGTTGGTCCACTTGTTCGCCGCGCGCATCGGCGACAGGTTCTGCAGGATGTAGAAGCACACGCCCTCGAGGATCGTGACGCCCGCGTCTTCCAGCACCCCCGCGTAGCCGAGGGCGCGCGCCTGCGCGAGCACGCCGCCGCTGGTGGTCGCAAAGCAGCTGGTGCCGTCCTTCACGCGGCGGCCGTCGAACAGCGCCGCGAGCTGCTTCATCTCGAGCAGCGACTGCTGCGGGCCCGAGAACACCACCAGGCGCGCGTCGCCGTCGCCCAGCCCGTAGCCGGCATACACGCGCTCGATGTCGGCATCGGTCACGGCGAGGCGCTCGCTGGGTGCGCGCCGGCCGAGCGCCGCCTCGAGGGTGGGCGCCTCCGGCGTCGCGCCGACGAAATGGAACATGCCCATCGAGCCGTAGCTCGCCAGCGCGGCGCCCAGGTGCTTGAGCTCGTCCGCCGTGGGCGTGCGGTGGAAGCCGTGGAAGACCGGCACCGCGTAATAGCTCTGGTGCGGCTCGCCGACGAGCTTGCCCACCGCGCCCCAGTCGGCGAGGTCGTCCAGGCGCGCGCGCAGCTCGACGGTGAAGCCGCCGCGGCGGTGCTCGTCGAGGTGAAAGCCGTACTCGGGGGTGCGTCCGGTGATCGCGGCGGCGAGCGCAGCCGGGCCAGACTCGAAATTGCTGCGCGCGCCGAACACCGAGTTCGCGTAGATCACGGTGCCGGTATCGCCCCAGGCGACGTGCTCGCCCATGTGCGGCTGGTACACCGTCTGGTAGTTGATGCAGGTGTCGGTGGTGACGACGTCCATGCGCCGCAGGCAGGCGATCAGCTCGCGCTCCTTGGCGACTTCGCCCGCGTCCTGCCCAAGGCGCTCGCAGTGCGCGAAATCGACGCAACGCGCGTTGGTGGTGGTGCCGACGACGCAGCGCGCGCCAAGCGCGGCGGTGTCCTTCAGCCACTGCAGGCCGCCGTCGCCCATCACCTCGATGTCGCCCATCATGTGGACGTTAGTTACTGGCACGAAGCGCTTCGCGCCCCAGAACTCGCCCACCTTGATCTGGTACTCGAGCGCGCGGCGTGCGGCTGCGCCGCGCTCACCGCCGAGGATGGCGCGCTCCTCCGCGGTCAGCTGCACTTACTCGCCCTTGCCGGGGTTCGGGGTGAAGTACTTGGCGTACTTGTCGGGCACGCCCTTCCAGTCGTCGGCGTCGGGGGGCGGCGTGCCCTTGCGCGTGATGTTGGGCCACTTCACCGAGAACTCGGTGTTCATCTTCAGCCAGCGCTCCGCCTTGGGGTCGGAGTCCGGCAGGATCGCCTTGGGCGGGCATTCGGGCTCGCACACGCCGCAGTCGATGCATTCATCCGGGTGGATGACCACCATGTTCTCGCCCTCGTAGAAGCAGTCCACGGGGCAGACCTCGATGCAGTCCATGTGCTTGCACTTGATGCAGTCTTCGGTGACGACGTAGGTCATGTATTGCGCGCCGGGCGATTTGCGGAAGGCGCGATTATGTCATTTTCAGGCGTCGACGATGAACTGGAACGCCGCCAGGCGGCCCTGCGGCTGCCGCGCCATCGCCACCACGAGCTCGCTGCGCCACAGGCCGTCGCGCGCGTCGCCCGGGAAATACAGCTGCGTGGTGAGGATGCGCCGGCCGGGCGCCTGCACCTTGACGTGGATGTGGCGCGCGCGGCCGGGATAGAGCGCGGGGAAGATGGTCTCCAGCCGGAAGCGGCCTTCGGCGTCCGCGAACAGATGGCCGCGGTAGCGAAAGCCCGCGTTGTCGTAGGCGCCGTGCTCGTCGCAATGCCAGAAGTCGAGCAGCGCCCCGGCCACCGGCCGGCATTGCGCAGAGACCACGCGGCCGGTGAGGACCAGACGCTCGGCCTGCGTGCCCGGCTCGACCAGCGAAGCGCGCAGCGGCGTGTTCGGCGTGTAGAACGGCCCCTCGCTCTGGCGCGGCGTGAGCGCGGCTTCGGGGCCGCAGGCCGGGGTGAGCGGGAGATCCTGGGCGAGCGCGGGCCGCGCGAAGGGCAGCGCGGCGGCCGCGCCCAGCAGGCGGCGACGGATACGGGAGGTCATGAGTCAGCCTTTCACGCAGACGATCTGCTTCAGGGTGTGTAGGACTTCGACCAGGTCGCTTTGGTTCGCCATCACCTCGTCGATGTCCTTGTAGGCGCCCGGGATCTCGTCGAGCACCCCCTTGTCCTTGCGGCACACGACCCCCGTGGTCTGTTCGGCCAGGTCGGCGACCGAGAACCGCTTCTCGGCCTGGGTGCGGCTCATGCGCCGCCCCGCGCCGTGCGCGCAGGACTGGAACGCCTCGGCGCCGCCCTTGCCGCGCACGATGTAGCTGCGCGTGCCCATGCTGCCCGGGATGATGCCGAGATCGCCCTCGCGCGCGCGGATCGCGCCCTTGCGCGTCACCCACACGCTCTCGCCGTAGTGCGTCTCGCGCTCGACGTAGTTATGGTGGCAGTTCACGGCCTCGGTGGTGACCTCGAACGCCGGCAGGTGGCGCCGCAGCGCCGCGAGCACCAGGTCCATCATCTCGGCGCGGTTGGCGCGCGCGTAATCCTGCGCCCAGCCCACCGCCGCGACGTAGTCGTCGAAGTGCTGCGCGCCTTCGGAGAAGTACGCCAGGTCGCGGTCCGGCAGGTGCAGCTGGTGGCGCTCGGCGTCCTGGCGCGCCAGCGCAATGAAGTAGGTGCCGATGGCGTTGCCGATGCCGCGGCTCCCCGAGTGCAGCATCACCCAGACGCGCTGCGCCTCGTCGAGGCACACCTCGATGAAGTGGTTGCCGCCGCCCAGCGTGCCGAGCTGGCGCACCCAGCTCGAATTCTTGCCGACGCGCTTCTCGACGCCGGGGTGCCGGTCGAGGATCGCGCGCAGGCCGCGCTTAAACGGCTTGGCGGCCTCGCTGCGCGCGTCGCGCTCGTCGTGCTGCTCGAACCCCACCGGCACGTCGCGCGAGATCTGCGCGAACACCTTCTTCAGCGACGCTTCGTCGATCTCGTTGGCGGTGAGCGACAGGCGCGCGGCGATCATGCCGCAGCCGATGTCCACGCCCACCGCCGCCGGGATGATGGCGCGCAGGGTCGGGATCACCGAGCCGACGGTGGCGCCGATGCCGTGGTGCACGTCGGGCATCGCCGCGACGTGGTGATGCACGATCGGCAGCTGCGAGATGTTCACGAGCTGGCGGCGCGCGCTGTCCTCGACCTGGTCGGTATAGACCTTGACGGGAACGCGGCCTTCGCGGATCTCCTGGCGCACCGGCATAAGCCGATGTTAGACCACGAACGGCTGCATTTTCTCGCGCAGGTCGTCCGGAATCGGCAGCGCGCGCAGGGAGTCCAGCGACATCAGGGCCACCTTGTGGCGCGCGCGGAACTTCTCCTCGCCGCCGACGCGGCCGACGACCGAGAACTCGATCGAGCTGCGCCCAAGCCTGGCGATCGTCAGCTCGAGCACCAGCCGGTCGCCGAGGTGGCAGGGCTTGAAGAACTCGCAGCCGGTGTTGACGATGGGAAAGCCCAGGCGCCGCTGGATGTGCATCTCGTTGAACGTAAAGCCGATCGCCTCGCCGAACCAGTCCTCGACCGCCCCGCTCACCATGTCGAAGAAGTTGACGAAGTAGACGATCCCCGCCGGGTCGCAGTGCGAGAACCGGATCTTGCGCTCGGTGGTGAAGCGCCGCCCCATTTCTCAGTCGAGCGGCACGCCGACGTAGTTCTCGGCGAGCGTGGTCGCCTTGGCCTTGGAGCTCGTCACGTAGTCGAGCTCGGCGAGCTGCAGCCGGTGCTGGAACGGCGTGTCGTCGTGGAAGCGGTGCAGCATGGAGGTCATCCACCACGAGAAGTGCTCGGCGCGCCACACGCGGCGCAGCGCCGTGGTCGAGTACTGCGCCAGCAGGTCGTTTCTCTGGTCCCGGTAGTGCGCCGTGAGCGCACGCGCGAGCACGCGCACGTCGGCCACCGCGAGGTTGAGGCCCTTGGCCCCGGTCGGCGGCACGATGTGCGCGGCGTCGCCGGCGAGGTAGAGCCGGCCGTACTGCATCGGCTCGACGACGAAGCTCCTCATGGCGACGACGCCCTTCTGGAAGATGCGGCCTTCCTTGAGCTGCCAGCTGCCGTCCACGGTGGCGAGCCGCGCGCGCAGCTCCTCCCAGATGCGCTCGTCCGACCAGTGCTCGATACGGTCCTCGGGCTCGCACTGCACGTACAGGCGCTGGACCTGCGGCGAGCGCGTACTGACCAGCGCGAAGCCGCGCTCGTGGTGCGCGTAGATCAGCTCGTCGGTCGAGGGCGGCGCCTCCACCAGCACGCCGAGCCAGCCGAACGGATAGGTGCGCGTGAACTCGTGGCGGCGCCGCGACGGCATCGTCGGGCGCGAGACGCCGTGGAAGCCGTCGCAGCCCGCCACGTAGTCGCAGGCGAGCTCGCACAGCTCGCCCGCCGCGTTGCGGTAGCGCACCCTGGGCGCCTCGGTATCCAGGTCCTGCAGCGTCACGTCCTTCACGCCGAACTCGATCGGCGCCCCGGCGTCGACGCGCGCCTTGACGAGATCCTTGATCACCTCGTGCTGCGCGTAGACCATGATCGAGCGCCCGCCGGTGAGTGCGGCGAAGTCGATGCGGCGCGTGCGGCCTGCGAAGCGCAGGTAGATGCCGTGGTGCACGAAGCCCTCGCGCATCATGCGCTCGCCGACGCCGGTCTCGTTGAGGATGTTGACCGTGCCCTGCTCCAGCACACCGGCGCGCAGCGTCGCCTCGATCTCTTCACGCGTGCGCGTCTCCAGCACGATCGATTCGACGCCCTCCAGCCGCAGCAGGTGCGCGAGCAGCAGGCCCGCGGGGCCCGCGCCAATGATGCCCACTTGTGTGCGGTTGTTCACGTTGCGCCCGGACTAAGACGTCGTAGCATCTGTTGGCACCAGCATGCGGCCATTCTATCGCCGCGCCACAGGGAGTCGATCATGCGCAGTCTCATCGTTGTGCCGCTCTCCGCGCTGCTTGCCGCCGCACCGGCGGCGGCGCAGGAAATCGACCGGCTGCAGAACCTCGTGCAGGCGGAATTCCGGCTGTTGTCCGAGGACCTCGGCGCGGCGCTCAGCTATCACGCGCAGATCCCTGCCGAGCCGCTCGGCATCACGGGCTTCGACTTCGGCGTCGGCGTGACGGCGACGCGCTTCGAGAACGCCGCCCTCCTGCAGCGCGCCACTTCGGACGACGCCGAGACCACGCTCTACGTGCCGACGCTTCGCCTGCACAAGGGCCTGCCCGCAGGGTTCGACGTCGGGCTCACCTACGCCTCCGTGCCGGGCAGCAACATCCGCTACACCGGCGGCGAGCTGCGCTACGCCATCTGGCAGGGCGGCGTGGCTTCGCCCGCCCTCGCCGTGCGCGGCAGCCTCACCAAGCTGAGCGGCGTCGACCAGCTGGCGTTCGACACGCGCGGCGTGGACATCTCGATCTCCAAGGGGTTCGGCTTCCTCACCCCGTACGCCGGGATCGGGCGCGTCTGGGTGGAGAGCGATCCGCGCGGCACGGGAGGCCTGCGCCCGGAAGAATTCTCCCTCACCAAGGCGTTCGTCGGCTTCGGCGTCAACTTCGCGGTGCTCAACATCAACTTCCAGGTGGACAAGACCGGCGAGGCGACCTCCTCCAGCCTGAAGCTCGGCTGGCGCTTCTAGAGGCCGAGCAGCCGCGCCGCGTTCTGCTTCAGGATCAGCGGACGCACCTCGGGCTTGATCGGCAGCTTGTCGAACTCGGCGAGCCACTTCTCGGGCGCGATCACCGGGTAGTCGGAGCCGAACAGGATCCGGTCCTTGAGCAGCGTGTTGGCGTACTGCACGAGGATCGGCGGGAAGTACTTCGGCGACCAGCCCGAGAGGTCGATGTAGACCTGGGGCTTGTGCGTCGCCACCGACAGCGCCTCCTCCTGCCAGGGAAACGACGGGTGCGCGAGGATCAGCGGCATGGCGGGAAAATCCGCCGCCACGTCGTCGAGCAGCATCGGGTTGGAGTACTTGAGGCGGATGCCGCCGCCGCCCGGGGTCTGCGCGCCGACGCCCGTCTGCCCGGTGTGGAACAGCGCCGGCAGCTTCGCCTCCGCGATCACTTCATAGAGCGGATACGCCATGCGGTCGTTCGGGTAGAACTCCTGCACCGAGGGGTGGAACTTGAAGCCGCGCACCTTGTAGTCCCTGATCAGGCGCCGGGCCATCGCCACGCCTTCCTTGCCGCGGTGCGGGTTGATGCTGGCAAAAGGAATCGCCACGTCCGCGTTCTTGTGCGCGAGCTCGGCGACTTCCTCGTTGGTGATGCCCCGGCTCGCGCCTTTCTCGCCGTCCACGGTGAAGACGACGAACGCCATCTTCAGCTTGCGGTACATGTCGGCCATCTCGGGCACCGTCTGGTGCTGCGGCGTATAGCGGAAGTAGTTGCCCATCGCCTGCTGCGACTCGGTCGGCGTGTCGCCCACGCGCAGCGCGGACTTCCAGGCGTGGGTATGCATATCGATGGCGACGAAATTCTCGAGGTTCATGTCCGGGCGCTCAGCACCTGCGGGGCGTAGGGCTCACGATAGAGCATTTCTACCAGATCGGCGCGCGCCTCGAGCACCGCGCGCTGGTTGATCGAGCCCTTGTCGGTGATCTCGCCCGCGTCGATGGACAGCGGCGCGGCGAGCAGCAGGGCGCGCGCGATGCGGGTGGAGCCGCCGGTGCTGCGCGCGGCGAGCGTGTCGAGGAGCTGCTGCAAATCCGGCGCCTGCGTGCGCGGCCGGGGAATGACGAGCGCGCACACCTCGCGCCGGTCGTGGCCGGTAATCACCGCGTCCTGCACCCAGGGATCGCCCGCGGCGATGACCTGCGCGCGCAGCGGCCCCACGCTCACCCAGGTGCCCGAATCGAGCTTGAAGTCCTCGGCGATGCGCCCGTCGAACGCGAGGCCCTTCTGCAGGTCGCTCGCGTCGATGAAGCGCGCCGCGTCGCCGCTCCTGAAGTAGCCCTCGTCGTCGAACGATGCGCGCGTCAGGTCTTCCTGGCGCCAGTAGCCGGGCGTCACGTGCGGCCCCTTGTAGCGCACCTCCAGCTTGCCGCCCACGGGCGCAAGGCGCACTTCGGTGCCCGGCGCGGGGTGGCCAATGCCGCCCGAGCGCCCCGCTTCCCAGTTGGCGCAGATGGCGAACGGCGCAGTCTCGGTCATGCCGAGACCGGTGATCATGAGGATGCGCTCGCCGACGGTCTTCTCGGCGAGCCGGTGCAGCGCATCCCAGATCGGCTGCGACAGGCTCGCCGCGGCGTAGAACAGCATCTGCACGCGGCTGAAGAAGTTCTTTGCGAGCGCCGCGTCCGCCGCCAGCGCGCGCGCGATCTCCTCGAAGCCGCGCGGCACGTTGAAATACACCGTGGGCGCGATCTCGCGCAGGTTGCGCAGCGTCTCCTCGATCAGCCTGGGCGCCGGCCGTCCGTCGTCGATGTAGAGCGTGCCGCCGTTGTAGAGCGCGAGGCCGTAGTTGTGGCTGCCGCCAAAGGTGTGGTTCCACGGCAGCCAGTCCACCAGCACCGGCGGCTGCGCGGCGAGAAACGGCATGCACTCGACGATCATCTGCTGGTTGGCGGCCAGCATGCGCTGCGTGTGGATCACCGCCTTGGGCATGCCGGTGGAGCCGGAGGTCTGCAGGAACTTGCAGATCGAGTCCGGGCGGATCGCCGCGTGCGCGGCGTCGACCGCTCGGGTGTCGGGGGCGAACAGCTTCTCCAGGCCGTAGTGCACTTCGGTTTGCGGCGAAAGCGCTGCCTTGATCGCCTTCTCGTAGCTGCGATCCGCGGCGAACACCAGGCCCGGCGTCATGAGTTGCACCGCGTGGCGCAGCTTGCCGTAATCCTGCGACACGAGGGAATACGCCGGCGAAACGGGGACGAAGGGCACGCCGACGTGCAACGCGGCGAGCGCGAGCATGGCATGCTCGAGGTCGTTCCCGGACAGGATCATGAGCGGGCGCTCGGCATTCAGGCCGCGTTCGAGCAGGCCCTCGCCCAGGCGCCGCGCCTGCGCCAGCGCCTCGCGGTAGCCGATGCGCCGCCAGTCGCCGCCGTCGACGCGCTTGGCGACGAACGTGCGCTCGGCGCATTCCTGCGCCCAGCGCAGCAGCCGCTCGGTGAGGCGCGCGGGATAGGCGCCGAGCGGCGCCGGTGAGCGCAGGCGGTAGCCGCCCGCGGTATCGCGCCGCACCTCGACCCGCGCGGGGCCAAGCGCCACCTTGCGGAACGCGGTTTCACGCTGCATCCCGGGGATTTTCCCACGCGCAGTTCAATTAGAATCGCGCCTATACCCCGGGGTCAAAATCAACGAGGAGAAACCATGTCTTTCGATCGCCGCAGATTCAACCAGACGCTGGCTGCCGCCGGCACGCTCAGCGCGCTCTCGCCCTTCGGCATCGCGCGCGCGCAGTCCGGCCGGCTCAAGGTCGGCGTGCTGCTGCCGCGCTCGGGGATCCAGGCGGGCATCGGCCAGGACTGCCACCGCGTGGTGGAGATCACCAACGGCCTGCTGGGCGATCTCGGCCTGCCGGCGCTCGACATCATGAACGGCGACACCGAGTCGAACGTCGACGTCGCGCGCGCGCGCGCCGAGCGCCTGATCGGCGAGGGCGCGCAGCTGCTGGTCGGCGCCTTCGACTCGGGCCAGACCACGGCGATCGCGCAGGTCGCCGAGCAGCGCGGCATCCCGCTCGTCATCAACATCGCCGCCGCGCCGCCGATCACCGAGCAGGGCTACAAGTTCGTGTTCCGCAACTTCGCCACCGCGCCGATGATCCTGGGCGACGCCTTCGCCAACCAGCTCGAGGTGTTCGCGGCCACCGGCGTGTCGCCGAAGTCGGCGGTGTTCATGCACGTGAACGACACCTTCGGGCAGGCCATGCAGAAGGGCTTCTTCGGCGTAATGCAGAAGTTCCCGGCGATTCCCTACAAAGTGGCCGACACCATCGCCTACGATCCGGCGGCGCGCGACCTGTCGGTGGAAGTCGCCAAGGCGAAGGCCACCGGCGCCGAGGCGCTGGTCATGGTGAGCCGCCTGAACGACGCCATCCTCATCACGCGCGAGCTCGTGAAGCAGCGCTGGAACCCGCAGGCCGTGCTCAGCATGGGGCCGGGCTGGTACGAGGACCAGTACCTGAAGACGCTCGGCAAGCTCGGCGACGGTCCGATCAGCTTCGTGCCCTGGTACGACCCGAACAAGAAGCTCACGCAGCAGCTGCAGGCCGCGCACCAGAAGGCCTACCCGGAGATCAGCCTCAACACCAACCACGTATACACGTTCGAGGCGCTGCTCACGGCCGCCGACGCGTTCAAGCGCGCGGGCAGCACCGATCCGAAGGCGCTCGCCGACGCCATCCGCGCCACTAACATCGCCAACAACGTCAGCCCGGGGCCCGGCATCCAGTTCAACGCCAAGGGCCAGAACGACAAGCTGAAGAACTCGGCGATCCAGAACCGCGGCGGCAAGCTCGTCACCGTGGCGCCGAAGGACGCGGCCGACGCCAAGCCCCAGCTGCCGATCACGCCCTACCAGCAGCGCTAGCGGCGGGCCGCGGGCGGCCCGCGCGTGCCGGTCGAGATCTACCTCAACGTCGCCGCCAGCGGCCTGTTGACGGGGCTCGTCTACGGGCTGATGGCGCTCGGCCTGTCGGTGATCTTCGGCGTCGTGCGCGTGGTCAACTTCGCGCACGGCGAGATGATGACCCTCGCCATGTACCTGACGCTGGTGCTGTTCACGGCGCTCAAGCTCGACCCGCTCATCCTGCTGGTGCCGATCGCGGCGGCGCTGTTCGTGTTCGGCTACCTGCTGCAGCGTGGGCTGATCAACCCGTTCATCAACCGGCCCGAGCATAGCCAGTTCATGCTGCTGGTGGCGGTGGCGCTGGTGCTGGTGAACGTGCAGCTCATCGTCTTCGGCCCCGACGCGCAGGGCATCCGCACCGCCTACTCGTTCGACAGCTTCCAGCTCGGGCCGCTGATCGTCGATGCCTCCAAGGTCTATGCGGCGGGCGCGGCGCTGGTGGTGGCCGCGGGGCTGTTCGCCTTCTTCCGCTTCACGCTGCTCGGCAAGTCGATCCGCGCCTGCGCCGACAACTACCACGGCGCGCTGGTGGTCGGGCTCGACGTGAAGCGCCTCTACGCCCTCACCTTCGGCATCGGCTCGGCCTGCGTCGGCGCCGCCGGGGCGATGCTGATGGCGGTGACCGACGTCACCCCGACCATCGGTCCGGCCTACACCCTGCTCGCCTTCGTCATCGTCATTACGGGCGGCCTCGGCTCGATGCCGGGCGCGCTCCTCGGCGGCCTGCTGATCGGCCTCACCGAGGCGCTCGGCGGGGTCCTGTTCACGCCGTCGGCGAAGAGCATGTTCGCCTTCGGGCTGCTGGTGCTGGTGCTGCTGTTCCGCCCGCAGGGCATCCTCGGCAGGAAGGCCGCCGGATGACGCGCCTGCTGGAAGGCGTGCCGCGCCGCGGCTTGCTCCTGCTCGCCGCGCTGCTCGCGCTGCTCGCCGTGTTCCCCGTCTTCGCCGGCGGTTACCTGCTCACCGTCGGCTTCCTCATCCTGTACTTCGCCTTCGTCGGGCAGGCCTGGAACGTGATGATGGGCTTCGCCGGTCAGCTCTCGCTGGGACATTCGTTGTACGTGGGCCTGGGCGCGTATGCGGCGGCCGCGCTCTACGTGCACTTCGGGCTGAGCCCGTGGATCGGGCTGGGCGCCTCGGTCGCGCTGTGCGCGCTGGCCGGCGCGGCGATCGGCTTCCTCGCCTTCCGCTTCGGCGTCGCCGGCGTGTACTTCGCGATCCTCACCATCGCCTTTGCGGAGTTCGCGCGCATCGGCTTCGACCACTTCGCCTGGGTGCGCGGCTCCTCGGGCCTCTTTCTGCCGGTGGCCAACTACACCGAGAACGACCTGTGGAACCTGCGCGGCAGCCCGCGCATGTTCTACTACCTGATGCTCGCGCTCACCGCGGGCGCGTTCGTGCTGTGCCACGCGCTGCTCCGGAGCCGCATGGGCTACTACTGGCAGGCGATCCGCGAGAGCCCCGAGGCCGCCGAGGCGCTCGGCGTCAACGTGTTCCGCTACAAGATGATCGCGGTGGTGATCTCCGCGGCGATGACCTCGCTCGCCGGCGTGATGTTCGCCTTCTATTACAACAACCTGTTCCCCGAGCAGATCTTCCACATCTCGCGCTCGATCGAGCTGATCCTCGCGCCCATCATCGGCGGCATCGGCACGCTCGTGGGTCCGATCGTAGGCGCGTTCCTGCTCACCGGCCTCGCCGAAGGGCTGCGCGAGCTGATGCTGCAGCTCGGCATCGACGTGCCCGGCGTGAAGCAGGTGTTCTACGGACTGTGCCTGCTGCTGGTGGTGATCTTCCTGCCGCACGGCGTGTGGCCGCCGCTCGCGCGCAAGCTCGGGCTCGAGCGCAAAGGCTAGCGATGCTCGACGTCGAGCGCATCTCGAAGCATTTCCGCGGGCTGCGTGCGGTGCACGAGGCGAGCTTCGCCGTGCCCGCAGGCGCCATCGTCGGGCTGATCGGCCCCAACGGCGCTGGCAAGACCACCTGCTTCAACATGATCGCGGGCGTGTTCAAGCCCGACGCCGGCGAGGTGCGCTTCGCCGGCGCGCGCATCGACGGCTGGCGGCCCGACCAGGTGTGCGCGGCGGGGATCGGGCGCACGTTCCAGATCGTGAAGCCGTTTGCGGGGTTGTCGGTGCTGGATAACGTCGTGGTCGGGGCGCTGTTGCAGTCAAAAGATGTCTCGGCGGCGAAAAGCTACGCCGCCGAGATCATAGAAAGGCTGGGGCTCGGAGCGAAAAGAGATCTCCCTGCTTCATCGTTGACGCTGCCTGACCGCAAGCGCCTCGAAGTCGCGCGCGCCCTGGCCACGCGCCCGAAGCTGCTGCTGCTCGACGAGGTGATGGCCGGACTGCGTCCCACCGAAACCGACCAGATGGTCGCGGTGTTCCGCGAGCTGAACCGCCAGGAAGGCCTCACCATCCTGCTCATCGAGCACGTGATGCGCGCCGTAATGGCGCTCGCGCAGCACATCGTGGTGCTGCACCACGGCGAGGTGATCGCGCGCGGCACCCCGGCGCAGGTGGTGCGCGACCCCGCGGTGCTCGAGTGCTACCTGGGCGAGGAAACCGAGATCTGATGCTCGCCGTCGAGAACCTCGACCTGTACTACGGCGACGCGCAGGCGCTCGCCGGCGTGTCGCTCGAGGTGCCCGCGGGCGAGATCGTCGCCATCGTCGGCGCGAACGGCGCGGGCAAATCCTCGCTCATCCGCACCATCGCCGGCATCGAGCGCGCGCGCGCCGGGCGCATCACCTTCAAGGGCGCCGATATCACGCGGCTGGAATCGCACCGCATCTGCGACCTCGGCATCGGCCAGGTCGCCGAGGGCCGCCAGGTGTTCCCGAGCCTCTCGGTGGAGGAGAACCTGCAGATGGGCGCGCTCGTGCCGCGCGCGCGTGCCGCGGCGCGAAGGACGCTGGACGACGTGTACGCCATGTTCCCGCGGCTCTCCGAGCGCCGCACGCAGATCGCGGGGACGCTGTCCGGCGGCGAGCAGCAGATGCTCGCCATCGGGCGCTGCCTGATGGGCCAGCCCGAGCTCATCATGTTCGACGAGCCCTCGCTCGGCCTCGCGCCGATGGTGGTGCAGGAGGTGCTGCACACGATCCGCGCGCTGAATGCGCGCGGCATCACCGTGCTGCTGGTGGAGCAGAACGTGGCCGTGTCGCTGAAGATCTCCGGACACGCCTACGTGCTCGAGAACGGCAGCGTCG
Organism: Burkholderiales bacterium; assembly: GCA_041568535.1. GTDB lineage: Bacteria > Pseudomonadota > Gammaproteobacteria > Burkholderiales > SG8-39 > JAABQT01. The sequence goes on from JBFFZT010000004.1 coordinate 14,539, forward strand.
TGATGCGCGGCACCGGCGGCGAGCTGCTGCACGACGACCGCGTGCGGCAGGCCTACCTCGGTCTGTAGAATCGGGCTGTGCAGACCGACTACGTACAGCGCTTTCTCTTCGAGCGCCTCGCGATCCGCGGGCGCCTCGTCTGCCTGACCGACGCCTGGACGCGAATGCTGGACGGGCGCGGCTATCCGGCGCGCATCGCCGAGACCCTCGGCCACGGCACCGCGCTCGCGGTGCTGCTCGGCGCGGGCCAGAAGGGCGCCGGGCGCGTCACGCTGCAGGCGCAGGGCTCGGGGCCGCTCAAGCTCCTGGTCGCCGATTGCACCTCCGAGCTCAAGGTGCGCGGCATGGCGCATTACGCCGGCGAGGCGCCGGAGCTCGGCGATGGCCGTCTCGCCGTCAGCTACGAGGATGACGCGAGCGGGCAGATCTACCAGAGCCTCGTGCCGCTCGAGGGCGAGACCCTGG
>JBFFZT010000005.1:0-13482 GCA_041568535.1 Burkholderiales bacterium
GAGGCGCCGCTCGAGCCGCGCGCGCTCGCCAGCACGCCGTTCGACGACGAGGGCGTGGCCACGCGCGCGCGCACCGTGGTGCGCGGTGGCGTGCTCGAGGGCTATTTCCTCGGCTGCTACGCGGCGCGCAAGCTCGGCATGAGCAGCACCGGCAGCGCAGGCGGCAACCACAACCTGTCGCTGGTGCCCGATGGGCCCGATTTCCGCGGCATGCTGGCACGCATGCACCGCGGCCTGCTGGTGACCGAGCTCCTCGGCCACGGCGTCAACCTGGTGACCGGCGATTACTCGCGCGGCGCCGCCGGCTACTGGGTGGAGAACGGCGCCATCGCCTACCCGGTCGAGGAGATCACCATCGCCGGCAACCTGCGTGACATGTTTCTGGGCATCGCCGGCGCCGGCAGCGACGTGGTGGTGCGCGGCTCGCGCCGCAGCGGCTCGGTGCTGGTGCAGAACATGACCATCGCGGGGGAGTAGGGTGGGGTGAACTGCGGCCCCGTTTCACGGTCCAACGCGGCACGGACCTTGCATGTCTCCTGCGCCATGACTCCCGCCCTGAAGCCGCAACCGAACGGCGAGCACCCGATCGTTGCCTGGATCGGCATACTCGCCATCGTCGTCGCCATCCTGTTGATTCTGTGGGCGCGCGTCGAAGTCCACGGCACCGACGACCTGGAGCAGGCGCTGTCGAAGGACGCGGCCGCCCCCGGCGCCGTCAAGCCCAAGCCGTCGCCTGACGCCGACAGGCGCGCGCGCGAGACCAGAGTGGACGACGCTGTGGCGGCCGGACGCTGGGCCACAGGGTTCTCGCCCTGAGATCGCACCACGCTTGTGCATAATGCGCGCCATGCGCGCGCATGCCCTCATCGTTGCGGCACTGCTCGCCGCCGGCGGCGCGACCGCGGCGGCCGCGCGTCAGCCCGACGTCATCTACGTGCCGACGCCGCAGGAGCTGGTCGAGGACATGCTGCGGCTCGCCGACGTCAAGCAGGGCGACGTGCTCTACGACCTGGGCTCCGGCGACGGCCGCATTCCGGTCACCGCGGCGAAGAAGTACGGCGTGCGCGCGGTCGGCATCGACATCGATCCCGAGCGCATCCGCGAGGCGGCCGCCAATGCGAAGAAGCACGGCGTCGCCCGGCTGGTGACGTTCCGCCGGCAGGACCTGTTCAAGGCCGATTTCCGCGAGGCCACGGTGGTGACGCTGTACCTGCTGCCCGAGCTCAACCTGAGGCTGCGCCCGCAGCTGCTCAAGCAGCTCAGGCCCGGCACGCGCGTCGTGTCGCACCAGTTCGACATGGGCGACTGGAAGCCCGACAAGACGCTGGAATCGAACGGCCGGACGGTGTACTTCTGGGTGATCCCGGAGAGCAGCGCGGCCGCTACGCGGTAAAGTCGAGCCGGTCGTCGCGCAGCACGCCGTAGATGCGGATCGACGGCCGGTTGTGCAGCTCGAGCGGCGGCAGCGGCTCGGCATCGAGCTCCAGCTCCGCCACCGAGATCACCTTCATCAGCGCGTCCGACAGCACCAGCTCGCCGGCGCGCGCGCGGTGCACCAGCCGCTCGGTGATGCTGACGCAGTCGCCGAACACCACCGTGGTGCGCTGCGCAGCCGGCCCGGCCTCGCCGTACACCGCCTCGCCGCGGTGCACGCCGAGTGCGATCGCGGTGCGCAGCCCGTACTCGCGCTCCCATTCCTGCACCACGGCGTCGAACTCGCCGAACAGCTGCTGCGCGGCGCGCACCGCCGCGCGCGCCAGCTCGGCGATCGGCGCGTTGCGAAACCCCGCCATCAGCGAGTCGTTGTGCACCGCCATGCTCTGGCCGCCGTGCGCCGCGACTGCGCGCGCCGCGCGCTCGAAGAACTGGTCGGCGAGCTCGAGCACGCGCTCGGGATCGAGCATTTCCGACATGCGCGTGAAGTTGCGCAGCTCGGCGATCAGGATCACCGATTCCGCGCGCACCGCCTGCTTCGGGTTCGGGTTGGCCACGGCCGCTAGGCAAAAAACGCGATCAGCGCGACCAGCAGCACCAGCAGAGACCCGCCGGCGAAAAAAGCGAGCGAGGCGTCGGATACCGTCGGCAGGTCGGGGTCGCGCGGCACCGGCCCGGGGGCGTGCGCGTCACTCATGCGCGCCGCCAGCGCCGTGCTGCGCGCCGACTTTCTCGTTGAAAGCGGCGAAGAAGTCCTTCGCGATCTTCTTGGCCGCCGCATCCACCAGGCGCGAGCCGATCTGGGCGAGCTTGCCGCCGACGCTCGCCTTCACCTGGTACTGCAGCAGCGTGGCGTCGCCCTCCGGCACCAGCTGCACCTGCGCCGAGCCCTTGCCGAAGCCGGCGGCGCCGCCCTGGCCCTCGAACGCGAGGGCATAGGAGTTCGGCGGATTCAGGTCGGAGAGCGCGAGCTTGCCCTTGAACTTGGCGCTCACCGGGCCGACGCGCGCCACCATCAGCACCTGGTACTCGTTCTCGGCCACCCGCTCGATCAACTCGCAGCCCGGCACGCAGGCCTTGAGAATCTCGGGATCATTGAGCGCGGCCCAGGTCTGGTCCTGCGTCGCCGGAATGCGCTCCTCGCCCGTCATTTCCATGCGCTTGCCTCCATCGGTCTCGCCAGCGGCCGGCTCAGGGTGTGCGCCAGCTCGACCAGGCTTTTCAGATTATGCACCGGCAGGAACAGGTCCACATGCGGCAGCATGGCGCGCACGCCCGCGGGCTTGGCCTCGAAGCGCTCGTAGCGCAGCAGCGGATTGAGCCAGACGAGGTAGCGGCTGGACTTGGCGAGGCGCTCCATCTCCTCGGCGAGACCCTCGCCCGCCTCGCGGTCGAGGCCGTCCGAGACCAGCAGCACGCACGCGTTCTGCCCCAGCACGCGCCGCGCCCAGCGCCAGTTGAACTCGCGCAGGCACACGCCGATGCGCGTGCCGCCCGACCAGTCCTTGATCGCGTCGGCGACCTTCGCCATGGCGACGTCGACGTCGCGGTGCCGCAGCTGGCGCGTGACGTTGGTGAGGCGCGTGCCGAAGACGAAGGTGTGCACGCGGTCGCGGTCGTTGGTGATGGCGTGCAGGAAGTGCAGGAACATGCGCGCGTAGGGGTTCATCGAGCCGGAGATGTCGCACAGCACGACCAGCGGCGGGTGCACCTGGACCGTGCGTGCGCGCACCAGCGGGATGATGTCGCCGCCCTCGCGCAGGGACTCGCGCATCGTGGCGCGCAGGTGCACGCGCGCGCCGCGCCGGTGCGGCGCCAGGCGCCGCGTGCGCACCATGGGCAGCGGCAGCCTGAGCTCGCGCATCATCTTCTTGGCTTCCGCCAGCTCCGCCGCCGACATGGTGTCGAAGTCCATGCGCTGCAGCATCTCGCGCGAGGAGAAGGTGAGGCGCGCGTCGAGCTCGATTTTCTGCTCCTCGCGCTCTTCCTCGGGCTTCTTCTGGCCGAACAGGGCGTCGGTGAGGCGCTGGCTTTGCTGCTCCTCGGGCTTGGGCGTGCGCCCGTAAGTCTTGGGCAGCAGCATCTGCATCATCTTCTCGGTGAGCTTGGGATCGCGCCAGAACAAACGAAATGCCTGGTCGAAGATCGGGCGCTGCTCCTCGCGCGAGAGCAGCACCGACGACATGGTCCAGTACCAGTCCTCGCGCCGCTCCGCGCCGGCGATCTGCAGCGCACGCACGGTGTCGATGACGCGGTCCGGGCCCACGCGCAGCCCCGCGGCGCGCAGCAGGCGCGCGAAATGCATGACGTTCTCGGCGAGCTTGCCGTGGGGCGCCGCGGCCTCGAGCTGCGGCAGCATCCTAGGCCGTGGCGGCGGCGCTCTTCGCCTCGCCCACCAGGCGCGTCGCCTCGTCGCCGGCGATCTTCTCGATGTCGTCCTGGTACTTGAGCAGCACGCCGAGCGTGTTGTTCACGGTGTCGGGGTCGAGGGCGATCTTGTCGAGCGCCACCAGGCAGTTGGCCCAGTCGATGGTCTCCGCGACCCCGGGCAGCTTGAACAGGTCGACGCCGCGCAGGCGCTGCACGAACGCCACCACCTCGCGCGAGAGCGCCTGCGCCGCCTTGGGCGCCTTCTTCTTCAGGATCTCCAGCTCGCGCCGCGCGTCCGGGTAATCCACCCAGTGGTAGAAGCAGCGGCGTTTCACCGCGTCATGAATCTCGCGCGTGCGGTTGGAGGTGATCACCACGATCGGCGGCTCGGCGGCGCGCAGCGTGCCGATCTCGGGCACCGTGATCTGCCAGTCCGAGAGCACTTCCAGCAGGTAGGCCTCGAACGGCTCGTCGGTGCGGTCGAGCTCGTCGATCAGCAGCACCGGCGCCGCGCCCTTCTTGCCCTCCAGCGCCAGCGCCAGCGGCCGCTTGATGAGAAAGCGCGCCTCGAAGATGTCGTGCGCCATCTTGTCTTTCGATTTCTCGCCCGCGGCCTCGGCGAGGCGGATCTCGATCATCTGCCGCGGGTAGTTCCACTCGTAGGCCGCCTGCGCGATGTCCAGGCCCTCGTAGCACTGCAGGCGGATCAGCTCCCGGCCCAGGGACTGCGCCACCACCTTGGCGATCTCGGTCTTGCCGGTGCCGGCCTCGCCCTCGAGAAACAGCGGCCGCTGCATGGCGAGCGACAGGTACAGCGCGGTGGCGAGGCTGCGGTCGGCCACGTAGTCGGCGGCCGCGAGCAGCGTCTGCGTTTGATCGATGGAAGCGGGGAGCGGTTGCGGCATGGCCCATTCTAGCGCGGCGGCGCGCGCGGGCGCAGGCGCGAGGCGAGCAGCCACAGAACGTTCACCAGTACCCACGTGACGATGCCGCCGATCACTGCGAACACGGCGAGGCCGAGCGCGAGCGGCTTGCCGATGGCGCTGAAGCGCTCGCCCCAGGTCTTGGGATCGTCGATCGGCGCGCGTGCCTGCTGCTCGACCGCGGCTTCCCGCGCCGGGTCGGGCGCTTCGCCCAGCAGCACCGTGCCGGTGCGGTGCGCCAGCACGAAGATCGGGCCGTAGGTAAGCGGGTTGGAGACCAGCGTGGCGACCGCCGCCACCGGCAGGTTGGCGCGCAGCACGATCGCGACCAGCGCCGAGGCGAGGATCTGCGCTACCGGGATGAGGAAGCCGAAGAACACGCCGAGCGCGGCGCCGAGCGCGACGCTGCGCCGGTCAAGGTGCCACAGCCACGGCCGGTCGAGCAGCGGCCCGAGCCAGCGCAGCGAGCGGTGCTCGCGCAGCTTCTCCCGCGAGGGCAGCCAGCGCTGCAGCGCGCTACTTCAGCGCCGCCTCGACCGCGCGCTTGGCCATCACCGTGATGAGGTGCGCGCGGTACTCGGCGGACGCATGCAGGTCGCTGTTCAGGCCGTCGGCCTTCACTTTGAGGTTCGCCACCGACTCGGGCGCGAACTTGGCGGCGAGCGCCTTCTCCATCTCGGCGAGGCGCAGCGCGCAGGGCCCCGCCCCGGTCACCGCGACGCGCACGCCGTTGCCCATCTCGGCGACGAACACGCCGACGATGGCGAAGCGCGAAGCCGGGTTCTTGAACTTCATGTAGGCGGCGCGCTTCGGCACCGGGAAGCTGACCGAGGTGATGATCTCGCCCGGCTTCAGCGCCGTCTCGTACAGGCCCTTGAAGAACTTGTCTGCGGCGTGCGTGCCCTTGGTGGTGGTGATGGTGGCGTTCAGCGCGAGCACCGCGGCCGGGTAGTCGGCGGCCGGATCGCTGTTGGCGAGCGCTCCGCCGAGGGTGCCCATATTGCGCACCTGCCGGTCGCCGATCATGCCGGCGAGCGCCGCGAGCGCGGGGATCGCCTTCTTCACCTCGGCGGAGCTCGCGACCTCGGCGTGGCGCGTCATGGCGCCGATCACCACGGCCTTCGCGTCTGCCTTGATGCCGGCGAGGTCCTTGATCTGCCCGAGGTCGATGATGTCCGAGGGCGCCGCCAGGCGCAGCTTCATCGCCTGCACCAGCGACTGGCCGCCGGCGAGGATCTTGGCGTCCGCGTTCTTCGCCGCGAGCGCGGCGGCGTCGTTCACGTTGCTGGGGCGGTGGTAGTTGAATGCGTGCATCGTGGTCTCCTCAGGCCGCTTTCTTCTGCAGGGCGCGCCACACGGTCTGCGGCGTGGCCGGCATCGGGATGTCCTTCACGCCGAGCGCGTCGGTGATGGCGTTGATCAGCGCCGCGGGCGCACCGATGGCGCCGGCCTCCCCGCAGCCCTTCACGCCGAGCGGGTTGTGCGTGCACGGCGTCTCGCGCGTGTCCACCTGGAACGAGGGCACGTCGTCGGCGCGCGGGATGCAGTAGTCCATGAACGAGCCGGTGATCAGCTGCCCGGTCGAGTCGTACTTCGCGCCTTCGGTCATCGCCTGGCCGATGCCCTGCACCAGGCCGCCGTGCACCTGGCCCTCGACGATCATGGGATTGATGATCTTGCCGAAGTCGTCCACCGCGCTCCAGCGCTCGATCTTGACCACGCCGGTCTCGGGATCGACCTCCACCTCGCACACGTAGGTGCCGGCGGGGAAGGTGAAGTTGGACGGATCGTAGAACGCGTTCTCGTTCAGCCCCGGCTCGAGCTTGTCGTGCGGGTAGTTGTGCGGCACATAGGCCGCGAACGCCACCTCGCCGAACATCTTCTGCTTGTCGGTGCCCGAGACCTTGAACACGCCGTTGGCGTATTCGATGTCGCCTTCGGCCGCTTCCAGCAGGTGCGCGGCGATCTTCTTGCCCTTGGCGATGATCTTGTCCAGCGCCTTGACGATGGCGGTGCCGCCGACGGCGATCGAGCGCGAGCCGTAGGTGCCCATGCCGAAGAGGATCTTGGAGGTGTCGCCGTGCACGATGTCGACGTTCTCGATCGGCAGGCCGAGGCGATCGGCGACCACCTGCGCGAAGGTGGTCTCGTGGCCCTGGCCGTGCGAGTGCGAGCCGGTGAACACCGTCACCGAGCCGGTCGGGTGCACGCGGATCTCGCCCGCCTCGAACAGCCCGGCGCGCGCGCCGAGCGAGCCGGCGACCGCCGAGGGTGCGATGCCGCAGGCTTCGATATAGGCGGCGTAGCCCAAGCCGCGCAGCTTGCCCTTGGCTTCGGAGGCCTTCTTGCGCGCGGCGTAGCCGGCCACGTCGCCGAGCTTCTGCGCCGCGGCCATGGTGGCTTCGTAATCGCCGATGTCGTACTGCAGCGCCACGGGTGTCTGGTAGGGGAAATTGCGGATGAAGTTCTTGCGGCGGATCTCCGCCGGATCCATCTTCATCTCGCGCGCCGCGGTCTCCACCAGCCGCTCCACCACGTAGGTGGCTTCCGGCCGGCCGGCGCCGCGGTAGGCGTCCACGGGCGCCGTGTTGGTGAACACCGCCGTCACCTCGCAGTGAATGACCGGCGTGGTGTACTGGCCCGCAAGGAGCGTCGCGTAGAGGATGGTCGGGATGCACGAGGCGAAGGTCGACAGGTAAGCGCCCACGTTCGCCGTGGTCTTCACGCGCATGGCGAGGAACTTGCCGTCCTTGTCCAGCGCCAGCTCGGCGATCGTATGGTGGTCGCGCCCGTGCGCATCCGACGTATAGGACTCGGAGCGATCGGCGGTCCACTTCACGGGGCGCCCGAGCTGCTTCGAGGCCCAGGTGACGACCACGTCCTCGGCATAGAGGTAGATCTTCGAGCCGAAGCCGCCGCCGACGTCGCCCGCCACCACGCGCACCTTGTGCTCGGGCAGGCCCATGACGAACGCGGTCATCAGCAGCCGCTCGACGTGCGGATTCTGGCTCGCCACGTACAGCGTATAGCTGTCGTCGGCGCGGTTGTACGAGCCGTTCGCCGCGCGCGGCTCGATCGCGTTGGGGATCAGGCGGTTGTTGACGAAGTCGAGCTTGGTGACGTGCGCTGCCTTGGCGAAGGCCGCGTCCACCGCCGCCTTGTCGCCGAGCGCCCACACGTAGCACGTGTTGTCCGGGGCGATCTCGTGCAGCTGCGGCGCGCCCTTGGCGCGCGCAAGGCGCGCATCGGCAACCGCCGGCAGCACCTCGTAGTCCACCTGCACCAGCTCGGCGGCGTCCTGGGCCTGGTCCTGGGTCTCGGCGACGACCACGGCCACATGATCGCCGACGTAGCGCACCTTGCCCTGCGCGAGCACCGGGTGCGCCGGCTCCTTCATCGGCTGGCCGTTGACGTCGGTGATCAGCCAGCCGCAGGGCAGGCCCCCGAGCTTGGCCGCCGCGACGTCCTCGCCGGTATAGACCGCGAGCACGCCGGGCGCTTTCTTCGCCTTGGCGGCGTCGATCGACTTGATCTTGGCGTGCCCGTGCGGCGAGCGCACGAACGCGGCGTAGGTCTGGCGCGGCAGCGTCACGTCGTCCGTGTACTGGCCGGCGCCGGTGAGAAAGCGGTAGTCCTCTTTGCGCTCGACGCGAGCGCCGATCAGCGGTGCACCCATGGCGTTCTCCTCGGGACTATTTGGCCGCGGCCATGGCCTTGGAACCGGCCACGATGGACTTGACGATGTTGTGATAGCCGGTGCAGCGGCAGAGGTTCCCCTCCAGCGCCTCGCGCACTTCCTGCTCGCTCGCGTTCGGGTGGCGCTTGGCGAAGTCCACCGCGTTCATCACCATGCCCGGCGTGCAGAAGCCGCACTGCAGGCCGTGGTGCTCCTTGAACGCCGCCTGCATCGGGTGCAGCGTGCCGTCCGCCTTGGCGAGACCCTCGATGGTGAGGACATCGGCCCCCTCGGCCTGCATGGCGAGCATCGAGCAGGATTTCACCGCCTTGCCGTTCATGTGCACGGTGCAGGCGCCGCACTGCGCCGTATCGCAGCCGACGTGGGTGCCCGTGAGGCGCAGTTGCTCGCGGATGAAGGTGACGAGGAGCGTGCGCGCCTCGACCTCCCCGGAGACGGCCTTGCCGTTGACTTTCATGGATACCTTGACTGCCATGCGGCCTCCTCGGATTGCGCTTATTCGTTGCGGGCGGGAGGGCCATCCTAGCCAAGGGCGCCGCACGGATCAATGTTGCGCTGCAATAGTTTCGCGGGAGTAAAATCGAGCGTATGGACTCCGTCGACATCGAAGTGCTGCGCAGCGCTGAGGCGTGGCGCAAATCCGGACACCGCGCGACGCTTGGCACCATCGTCAAGACCTGGGGCTCGGCACCGCGCCCGGTCGGCGCGCTGGTCGCGATCCGCGACGACGGCCAGGTGGTGGGCTCGGTCTCCGGCGGCTGCGTCGAGGACGACTTGATCGAGAAAGTGCGCGCGAAGGCGCTGGCGAAGGACGCGCCGCAGCTCGTCACCTACGGCGTGACCAACGAGGAGGCGACGCGCTGGGGCCTGCCCTGCGGCGGCACGCTGCAGGTGGTGCTCGAGCCGGTGAGCGAGGCGAGCGGCCTCGCGCAGCTGCTCGACACGATCTCGCAGCAGCAGCTGGTGAAGCGCCGCCTGGAGATGGATTCCGGCCGCGTCACCGTGGAGCCCGGGCGCTGGAGCGATGCGCTCGAGTTCGACGGCAAAGCGCTCACCACCGTGCACGGGCCGCGCTGGCGATTGATCCTCATCGGCGCCGGGCAGCTCACGCAGTACCTCGCCGAGATGGCGAAGATGCTCGACTACCACGTGAGCGTGATCGAGCCGCGCGAGGAGTACGCCGCCGGCTGGAACGTGGCGGGGGTGAAGCTCGACCGGCGCATGCCCGACGACGTGATCGCCGAGCTGAACCTCGACGGCCACAGCGCGGTGGTGGCGCTCACGCACGATCCCAAGATCGACGACCTGGCGCTGATGGAGGCGCTGAAATCGGCGGCGTTCTACGTCGGCGCCATCGGCTCGAAGAAGAACAACGACGCGCGCCGCACGCGGCTGCTGGAGTTCGAGCTGTCGCAGGCCGAGATCGCGCGCTTGCGCGGCCCCGTCGGGCTGTACATCGGCTCCAAGACCCCGCCCGAGATCGCGGTGGCGATCATGGCGGAGATGACCGCGGTGCGCCACGGCGTCACCGAGCCCTCGTGGGCGGCGAAGCCGCAGCCGCGCTTCGACCCGTCGGCCTGCGAGGTCAAGACTTGAAGCTCGTCGGCCTGCTGCTCGCGGCAGGCTCAGCAAGCCGCTTTGGATCCGACAAGCTGCAGCACCCGCTGCCTCACGGCGTGGCGATCGCCGTCCAGGCGGCGCGTACCCTGAAGTCCGAGCTGCCGCGGGTCGTGGCGGCAGTGCGGCCGGAGGCGGCGCAGACCGCGCGCGCCCTCGCGGCCGAAGGCTGCGAGGTCGTGATCTGCGAGCGCGCCGCCGAGGGCATGGGCGCGAGCCTCGCCTGCGCCGCGCGCGCCGCGGGCGCGGCCGACGGCTACCTCGTCGCGCTCGCCGACATGCCGTTCGTGCGCCGCTCGACCATCGCCGCCGTGCGCGACGCGCTCGCCCAGGGTGCGCCGCTCGCCGCACCGTACTTTCGCGCGCGCCGCGGCCACCCGGTCGGCTTTGCCGGGCGCCTGCGGGGCGAGCTGGAGGCGTCGAGCGGCGACGAGGGCGCGCGCCGCGTGCTCGAGGCGCACGCCGCCGCACTGGTGAAGCTGCCGGTAGGCGACCCGGGCGCGGTCCGCGACATCGACCAGCCGTCCGACCTGGCGCCGCCGCTCGCGGTGTAGCGCCGCCGCTTTCGGGTAGACTGGCTTCAAAAGCCTGAGGAGGGCCGGCACCGCGTGGAAACCGCCCAGCGCGCCGTGTTGTTCGCAGACGTCACCGACAGTACCCGCATCTACGAGACGCTCGGCGATGCGCGCGCGCACACGCTGATCGAGCAGCTGCTGTGGCTGCTGGGCAACGCCGCCGCCGGCCACGGCGGCACCATCGTGAAGAAGCTCGGCGACGGCATGGTGTGCGCTTTCCCGACCTCCGACGCGGCCTGCGAAGCGGCCTGCGACATGCAGCTCGCCGCCCTCAGCACGCCGGCGCCGCGCCCGGCCGATCGCCTCGCCGTGCGCATCGGCTTCACCTTCGGCCCGGTGGTGCTCTCGGACGGCGACGTGTTCGGCGACACGGTGAACGTGTGCTCGCGGCTGGTCGCGCTCGCCAACCCCGAGCAGGTGCTCACCACCCAGCGCACCGTGGCGGCGATGGCGCCCGCGCTGCGCGGGCGCTGCCGCGAGCTGTTTCCGATCCGCGTGCGCGGTCGCCACGAGGAGATCATCGCCTGCAACGTGCAGTACCGCGACGATCCCGACGCCACCGAGACCAACCTGGCGCGCTCGGCGCTGGTGCGCCAGCGCGAACTGGTGCTCAAGCTCACCTACGGCGGCGAGCTGCGCGTGCTGCGCAGCGCCGGCACGGGGCTGCGCATCGGCCGCGACAAGGACAACGACCTGGTGGTCGAGAGCCACTTCGCCTCGCGCTCACACGCGCGCATCTACGCGCGCGAAGGGCACTTCGTGCTGCAGGACCTCTCGTCCAACGGCACCTACCTGCTCGCCGACAACAGCACCGCCGAGATCCTGTTGCGGCGCGAGGAAGCGGTGCTCACCGAGCGCGGCTGGATCGGCCTCGGTAACAGCGCCTCGCGCCACGGCGACCACGCGATGCGCTTTCGCGTCGAGCCCGAGGGCGACTAGCCTGTAGAATCGCGGGCTTCGCCCCCCAGCCAAGCCCATGTCCGCCGCCGACCTCCTTGCCCGCACCGATCCCGAGCTGTGGGACGCGATCAGCCTCGAGAACCGCCGCCAGGAAGACCACGTCGAGCTGATCGCCTCGGAGAACTACGTCAGTCCCGCGGTGCTCGCCGCGCAGGGCTCCTCGCTCACCAACAAGTACGCCGAGGGTTACCCCGGAAAGCGCTACTACGGCGGCTGCGAGTACGTCGACCTGGCCGAGACCCTCGCCATCGCGCGCGCGAAGAAGCTGTTTGGCGCGGACTGGGCCAACGTGCAGCCGCACTCGGGCTCGCAGGCGAACCAGGCGGTGTACTTCGCGACGCTCAAGCCCGGAGACACGGTGCTCGGCATGTCGCTCGCGCACGGTGGGCATCTCACGCACGGCTCGCCCGTCAACCTTTCGGGCAAGCTCTACAAGTTCGTCTCCTACGGGCTCGACGCGAACGAAGTGATCGACTACGACGCCGCCGAGAAGCTCGCGCTGGAGCACCGGCCGAAGCTGATCGTGGCGGGGGCTTCGGCGTACTCGCTCGCCATCGACTGGAAGCGCTTTCGCGCCATCGCCGACAAATGCGGAGCCCTCTTCATGGCCGACATGGCGCACTACGCCGGCATGGTGGCGGTGGGGCTCTATCCCTCGCCGGTGGGGGTGGCCGACTACGTCACCAGCACCACGCACAAGACCTTGCGCGGGCCGCGCGGGGGCTTCGTCATCGGCAACGGCGAGCTCGGCAAAGGCATCAACAGCATCGTGTTTCCGGGCCTGCAGGGCGGGCCGCTGATGCACGTCATCGCCGCCAAGGCGGCGGGATTCGGCGAGGCGCTGAAGCCCGAGTTCAGGACCTACCAGCAGCAGGTGCTCGACAACGCGAAAGCGATGGTGAAAGTGCTGCTGGCGCGCGGCGTGCGCATCGTCTCCGGGCGCACCGAGTCGCACATGATGCTGCTTGACCTGCGCTCGAAGAACATCACCGGCAAAGTCGCGGAAGGCGTGCTGGGGCGCGCGCACATCACGGTGAACAAGAACGCCGTGCCGAACGATCCGGAAAAGCCGATGGTGACTTCGGGCATCCGCATCGGCACGCCGGCGATGACCACGCGCGGCTTTCGCGTCGCCGAGGCCGAGAAGCTCGCGCACCTCATCGCCGACGTCCTGGACCGACCCGCGGACGAGTCGGTGGTGAAGCGCGTCGCCGGCGAAGTGAAGGCGCTGTGCGCCGCGCACCCGGTGTACGCCTGAGACTGCCACATGCGCTGCCCGTTCTGCGGCCACGACGATACCCAGGTGGTCGATTCGCGCTCGAGCACCGAAGCGAGCGCGATCCGGCGGCGGCGCAAGTGCCCGTCGTGCGACAAGCGCTTCACCACCTACGAGCGCATCGATCTGAAGATGCCGCGCCTGGTGAAAAAGGACGGCAGCCGCGTCGAGTTCGACCGCGAGAAGCTCGTCGGCAGCATGAAGATCGCGTTGCGCAAGCGCCCGGTCGAGACCGAGGCGCTCGATGCGGCGATCGTGCGCATCGAGGACCGGCTGCGCGCGCTGGGTGAGCGCGAGGTGCCGACCTCGCGCGTCGGCGACATGGTGATGCGCGAGCTCGCCAAGCTCGACAAGATCGCCTACATCCGCTTTGCTTCCGTCTACCGCAGCTTCGAGACGCCGGAGGATTTCCGCGAGGCGCTGCAGGAAGTGAAGGCGAAGAAGAGACGCAGGGGAACCTGACGGCGGTGCCCCTGCACTTCAGGTGACGACTTTCTCCGAACTCGACACCGCGATGATGCGGCGCGCCCTGGGGCTCGCGGAGAAGGGGATGTTTACCGCGACGCCCAACCCGCGCGTGGGCTGCGTGCTGGTGAAGGGCGACAAGGTCGTCGGCCAGGGCTGGCACGA
>JBFFZT010000006.1:0-12947 GCA_041568535.1 Burkholderiales bacterium
CGCGCGCAGGCGCGCCGCGGCGAGCGGCACCGGCAGCACGAGGTCGACGCGCTCGGCGCCGCCGATGCGCGCCGCGAGCAGCGCCCCGAGCAGCGGGGCGAGCGCCAGCTCGGCGCGGAACTTCAGCGCCTGCACCAGGACGTCGGCGGGGAACTCGTAGGCGAGCGCGGCCACGGTGGCGTCGTACGCGGGCGTGCGCGCGAGGCAGCGCCCGCACACCGCGCCCGCGGGCGCGCCGAGCGCGCAACGCGGGCAGCGCGGCGCGTCGAGCCGCGGCAGGTCGGCGTCGCACGCGGCGCACAGCACCGCGCGCGCGGCGCCGCGGCACAGGAAGCAGCGGCCGCCGAAAGCCAGGTTCGCCACGCGCCGCGCCAGGGAGCCGAGCATCGCGAATATTGTGCGCTAGACTCACTTTCATGTGGACGGTGGCGCGACTTTCGCGCGAGCTTGCCGAGGGCAGGACGTCGAGCCGCGAGCTCGCCGAGCAGGCGCTCGCGCGCATCGCCGATCCCGCGGGCGAAGGCGCGCGCGCGTTCGTCAAGGTGTACGCCGAGCAGGCGCGCGCCGACGCCGAGCACGCCGACCGGCTGCGCCGCTCGGGGCTCGTGCGCTCGCCGGTGGACGGGTTGCCCGTGTCGGTGAAGGATCTCTACGACGTCGGCGGCGACGTGACGCGCGCGGGCTCGAAGCTGCTCGCCGGCGCGCCGCCGGCGCAAGCCGATGCGCCGGCGGTGGCGCGCCTGCGCGCGGCGGGCGCGGTGATCGTCGGGCGCACCAACATGGTGGAGTTCGCCTTCGGCACCTCCGGCCTCAATCCGCATTACGGCACGCCGAAAAGTCCCTGGGACCGCAAGACCGGGCGGGTGCCGGGGGGCTCCTCGTCCGGCGCCGCGGTGTCGGTGGCGGACGGCATGTGCGTAATGGGCCTGGGCAGCGATACGCGCGGCTCGGTGCGCGTGCCGGCCGCCTTCTGCGGCATCGCCGGCTGGAAGCCGACGCAGCGGCGCGTGCCGCGCGAAGGCGCGTTTCCGCTCTCGTACACGCTCGACACGGTCGGGCCGCTCGCCAACACGCTTGCCTGCTGCGCGGCGTACGACGCCGTGCTCGCCGACGCGCCGCTCGCGCCGCTGCCCGAGCTGGCGGTCAAAGGCCTGCGGCTGCTGCTGCCGAAATCCGCGCTGCTCGAGGACCTGGACGCGGACGTCTCGCGTGCGTTCGCCGCGGCGCTGAAAAAGCTCGCCGCGGCGGGGGCCGTCATCACCGAGCGCGCGGTGCCGGAGTTCGACCGCCAGCCCGAGTACTTTCGCCTCGGCGGCTATGCCGGCGCGGAAGCCTGCGCCATCCATCGCCGCTGGCTCGACCGGCGCGCCGAGTACGACCCGCGCATCGCCAAGCGCATCGACGTCGCGAGCCCGCTGAGCGCCGCCGACTACGTCGACCTCGGCCAGGCGCGCGCCGCCTACATCCGCGCGGTGGAGGCGCTCGCCGCGCCGTTCGACGCGCTCCTCATGCCGACCACGCCGTGCATCCCGCCGCCGATCGCCGAGGTGGACGCGAGCGACGAGGCCTACTTCGGCTGGAACGCGCGCTTCCTCAGGAACGTCGGCGTGGTGAACTTCCTCGACGGCTGCGGCGCCTCGCTGCCCTGCCACGAGCCCGGCGGCGCGCCCGTCGGGCTCACCGTGTTCGGCCCCGCCCTGAGCGACCGGCGCACGCTCGCCGCCGCCGTCGCGCTCGAGAAGCTGCTCAGCCCGCTTGCCTGAGATCGACGCGCGCGCCGCGCGCCGGCGCTTCGATCGCGCCGCCGGGACCTACCTGGGCGCGGCGCGCCTGGAAGCCGAGGTCGGCGCGCGCATGCTCGAGCGCCTGGACTACGTGCGCGTGGCGCCGGCGCGCATCCTGGATGCGGGCTGCGGCCCGGCGCCGCAGGCCGCGGCGCTCGCGCGCCGCTACCCCGGGGCGGCGATCGTGGCGCTCGATTTTTCGCTGCCGATGCTCGAGCGCGCGCGCCGCGCGGCCGGCTGGCGCGCGCGGCTGCGCGGCACGCGCATGCTCGCCGTGTGCGCGGCACTCGAGCGCCTGCCGCTCGCCGCCGGCAGCGTGCAGCTCGCCTGGTCGAACATGGCGCTGCACTGGGCCGCGGACCCGCCCGCCGCGCTCGCCGAGCTCGCGCGCGTGCTGGCGCCCGAGGGGCTGCTGATGTTCAGCACGCTCGGGCCCGATACGCTGAAGGAGCTGCGCGCGGCGGCGGGCGCGGCGCGCGTGCACCGCTTCGCCGACATGCACGACGTCGGCGATGCGCTGGGGGCGGCGGGATTCGCCGCGCCGGTGATGGACATGGACATGCTGACGCTGACCTACGCCGAGGCGGGGGGCGTGGTCGCGGACCTGCGCGCGAGCGGCCAGACGCTGGCGCGGCACGACCGCGCGCGCGGCCTCGCCGGGCGGCGCCTGCGCGCGGCGCTGGCGGCGGCCGGCACTTCTGCCTCCATCGAGGTGATCTATGGTCACGCGTGGAAGGCGGCGCCGCGCAGAGTCGCCGATGGGCGCGACATCGTGCATTTCAAGCGCCGGCCACTGCCGTGAGCCGCCAAACTATGTTAATGTTTCGCCGCGTTTTTCTTGCGCGACGGCGAATCGATCGGTGAGCACCCTGGGCATGGATTTCCCGCAGCGCGAGACGCAGTTCGCCGCGACCGACGCGGGCTTTCTCGTGGTGCTCAAGCGCAATTGCTCGATCTCGCCGCGCGGACTGCTCCTGGTGTTCGCGTTGCTCGCGGCGCTGGCGCTGGGCATCGCGTCGGTGTTCGCGGCGCTGGGCGCGTGGCTCATCCTGCCGTTCGCGGGGCTGGAGCTCGCGCTCCTCGGCGCGGCGTTCTGGCTCACGGCGCGCCACGCCACGGACTACGAGCGCATCGAGCGCAGCCGCGACCGCCTCACGGTGGACGTGAGCGAGGCCGAGCAGCTGCGCCGCTTTGAGCTGGATGCGCGCCGCGCGCGCGTGCGAGTGCAGGAGGGGCGCGTGCTGCTCGATGCGCCGCAGGCACGATTGGAGGTCGGACGGCATCTGGACGCGGCATCGCGCGCCGGATTCGCGGCCGAGCTGGGCAAACGATTGCAGAGTTGATCGGGGAAGGGTCGAAGATGCTGAAGAAGCTGTTAGTCGGCGCGCTGGGCCTGGCGCTGTGCGGCCTGGCGGTGGCCGCGGAGTGGAACCTGCAGCCCGCGGCCTCGAAGATGGCCGAGGACATCCACTGGCTGCACGAGGCCGTCATGGTGCTGGTGGTGGTGCTGTTCGTGGGCGTGTTCGGCTTCATGTTCTGGTCGTGCTACGCGCACCGCAAGTCGGTGGGCCACAAGGCCGAGCAGTTCCACGAGAACACCACCGTCGAGGTGATCTGGACGGTGATCCCGGCGCTGATCCTGGTGCTGATCGCCTGGCCGGTCACCAAGGTGGTGATCGCGCAGAAGGACACCAGCGCCGCCGACCTCACCATCAAGGTCACCGGCATCCAGTGGAAGTGGGCCTACGACTACCTGAAGGGCGAGGGCGAGGGCATCAGCTTCGTCTCCACGCTCACCACGCCGCGCGCGCAGATCGAGAACCGCGAGAAGAAGGGCGAGCACTACCTGCTCGAGGTCGACAACGAGCTGGTGGTGCCGGTGGGCAAGAAGGTGCGCATGCTGACCACCGCCGCCGACGTGGTGCACTCCTGGTGGGTGCCGGCGTTCGGCGCCAAGCAGGACGCCATTCCCGGCTTCATCCGCGACCTGTGGTTCACCGCCACCAAGACCGGCACCTACCGCAGCCAGTGCGTCGAGCTCTGCGGCAAGGACCACGGCTTCATGCCGATCGTGGTGCGCGTGGTGTCGCAGGACGACTACACGAAGTGGGTGGGCGCGCAGAAGGTGCTGCTCGCCAAGGCCGCCGAGGACGAGACCAAGACCTTCACCCTTGCCGAGCTCAAGACGCGCGGCGAGAAGGTGTACGCCGCGAACTGCGTCGCCTGCCACCAGGCGAACGGCAAGGGCGTGCCGCCGGCCTTCCCGCCGCTCGACGGCTCCAAGATGGTGCTCGGCCCGAAGGATGTGCAGATCGACGTGATCCTGAACGGCGTGATGAAGAACGGCACGCCCACGGCGATGGCGGCCTTCGGCAAGCAGCTCTCCAACGTCGAGATCGCCGCGGTGGTCACCTTTACGCGCAATAACTGGGGCAACAGCACCGGCGAGGCCGTGCAGCCCGCCGACATCAAGGCCCGGAGGAAATAGCGATGAGCGCAGTCGTAGACACCCACGGACACGGACACGAGCACGGCCATGGCGGCTACGGCGGCATCATGCGCTGGGTCACCACCACCAACCACAAGGACATCGGCACGATGTACCTGTGGTTCAGCTTCATCATGTTCATGGTGGGCGGGATCATGGCGCTGGTCATCCGCGCCGAGCTGTTCTCGCCGGGACTGCAGATCGTCGACCCGGACTTCTTCAACCAGATGACCACCATGCACGGCCTGATCATGGTGTTCGGGGCGATCATGCCGGCGTTCGTCGGCTTCGCCAACTGGCTGATCCCGATGCAGATCGGCGCGCCCGACATGGCGTTCGCGCGCATGAACAACTGGTCGTTCTGGATCCTGCCGTTCGCCGGGGCGCTGCTCATCATCTCGTTCTTCGTGCCCGGCGGCGCGCCCGGCGTGGGCTGGACGCTCTACGCGCCGCTCACCGTGCAGATGGGCGTCGGCATGGACCTCACCATCTTCGCCGTGCACCTGCTGGGGATGAGCTCGATCATGGGCTCGATCAACATCGTCACCACCATCCTCAACATGCGCGCGCCGGGGATGACGCTGATGCGCATGCCGCTGTTCGTCTGGACCTGGCTGATCACGGCGTACCTGCTGATCGCGGTGATGCCGGTGCTCGCCGGCGCGGTCACCATGACGCTCACCGATCGGCACTTCGGCACCAGCTTCTTCAACGCCGCGGGCGGGGGCGACCCGGTGCTCTACCAGCACATCTTCTGGTTCTTCGGCCACCCCGAGGTGTACATCATCGCGCTGCCCGCGTTCGGCGTGGTGTCGCAGATCCTGCCCGCGTTTTCGAGGAAGCCGCTGTTCGGCTACGCCTCGATGGTGTATGCGACTTCCGCCATCGCCATCCTGTCGTTCATCGTCTGGGCGCACCACATGTACACGGTGGGCATGCCGGTGACCGGGCAGCTGTTCTTCATGTACGCGACCACGCTGATCGCGGTGCCCACGGGCGTCAAGGTGTTCAACTGGGTGGCGACGATGTGGAAGGGCTCGCTCACTTTCGAGACGCCGATGCTGTTCGCCATCGGCTTCCTGTTCCTGTTCACGCTGGGCGGCTTCACCGGCCTGGTGCTCTCGCTCGTGCCGATCGACATCCAGCTGCACGACACCTACTACGTGGTGGCGCACTTCCACTACGTGATGGTGGCGGGCGCGCTGTTCGCGGCCTTCGGCGGCATCTACTTCTGGCTGCCGAAGTGGACCGGGAAGATGTACGACGAGACGCTCGGCAAGTGGCACTTCTGGCTGACGATGATCTTCTTCAACATCACGTTCTTCGTGCAGCACTTCTCGGGCCTCGCCGGCATGCCGCGGCGCATCCCGGACTACCCGCTCATGTTCGAGACCTGGAACAAGATCAGCTCGATCGGCGCGTTCGGCTTCGGCCTGTCGCAGCTGCTGTTCCTGTACGTGGTGCTGAAGTGCATCCGCAGCGGCCCGAAGGCGGCCGAGAAGCCCTGGGAGGGCGCCGACTCGCTCGAGTGGACGCACCTGCCGACGCCGGTGCCCTACCACACCTTCGATCCGCAGCCCGACCTACGCTGATGATGGCGTTGTCCAAGAACGCGAAGACCGGCCTCATCCTCGCCACCATCGCGCTGGCGTGGTTCGTGGGGCTGATCCTCAAGTACTGGATCATGGACGTATGAGCGAGCCGCAGGCCCCGCGGCGCGAGGACAACCGGCGCATGCTGCTGCGGCTGTCGGTGGTCGCGGTGGCCATGTTCGGCTTCGGCTACGCGCTGGTGCCGTTCTACGACGCCATCTGCCGCGCGCTCGGCGTGAACGAGTTCGTCAAGGCCGACGTGCGGCCCGCGAACACCCAGGTGGACGCGACGCGCACGGTGACGGTGGAGCTCGACGCCAACGCGCACAACCTGCCGTGGAGCTTCCGGCCGCTCACGCGCCATATCAGCGTGCACCCGGGCGAGGTGGCCAGAGTCGAGTACGAGATCGCGAACGTGCGCAGCGAGCCGGTCACCGCCCAGGCGGTGCCGAGCTACGGCCCGCAGCGCGCGGGCGAGTTCTTCCAGAAGTTCGAGTGCTTCTGCTTCACGCAGCAGACGCTCGCCCCCGGCGAGACGCGGCGCTTCCCGGTGGTCTTCGTGGTCGACCCGAAGCTGCCGAAGGACGTGAGCACCATCACGCTGTCGTACACCTTCTTCGAGGTGTCGGGCCGGGGCGGCAAGTCATGAGGTCCGCCGTGAAGACCGTGCTGTCGGGAATGATCGGCATCCGGCGCAAGGCGGACCATGAAAGCGAGCGCATCAATCCGGTGCACGTGATCGTCGCCGGCGTGGTGCTGGCGGCGCTGTTCGTACTCACGCTGGTCACGCTCGTACGCATCGTGGCCGGCTGACGCATTCGAGAATACTGAGAGACCCGGGAGACACAAAAATGGCGCAAGGCGCAACCACCCAGCGGCAGCACTACTACGTGCCGCAGCCCATGTACTGGCCGCTGCTCGGCTCGATCTCGCTGTTCCTCATGGCGCTCGGCGGCGTATTCGTGATGAACGCCTCCAGCGGGGGCTGGGTGCCGATCGCCGCGGGCAGCGTGCTGCTCATCTACATGATGTTCCGCTGGTTCGGCGACGTCATCGCCGAGTCCGAGGGCGGCAAGTACCACGGCTGGGAGGACATCTCGTTCCGCTGGGGCATGAGCTGGTTCATCTTCTCGGAGGTGATGTTCTTCGCCGCGTTCTTCGGGGCCCTGTTCTACATCCGCGTGCTGTCGGTGCCGGACCTGGCGAGCCTGGAGCACAACGAGCTGCTGTGGCCCGACTTCAAGAGCACCTGGCCCTCGGCCGGCCCGGGGTTCGAGGAGCGCTTCTCGCCGATGGGCGCCTGGGGCCTGCCGGCGATCAACACGCTGCTGCTGCTGTCCTCGGGCGTCACGGTGACCATCGCGCACTGGGCGCTGAAGGAAGGCAACCGCAGCGTGCTGAACTGGTTCCTGTTCCTCACCATCGCGCTCGGCGTCATCTTCCTCGGCGTGCAGGCCTACGAATACGGCCACGCCTACGCCGACCTCAACCTCAAGCTCACCACCGGCGCCTACGGCTCGACCTTCTTCATGCTGACGGGCTTCCACGGCTTCCACGTCACGGTGGGCGCGATCATGCTGTCGGTGATCTACGCGCGCTGCCTCAAGGGCCACTTCAAGCCCGACCACCACTTCGCCTTCGAGGGCGTGGCCTGGTACTGGCACTTCGTCGACGTGGTGTGGCTGGGGCTGTTCATCTTCGTGTACTGGCTGTAGCCGCCCCGAGGCGACCGCTTCTGCGGGGTTCGCGCATTTGATACATCTCGTGTTTTTTGGCCGGGTGAATCTTCCGGCCAAAAAAACACGAGACCATGGAAGATCAAACCCGCGCTGCGAGCCGCCTCGCGTCGCCTGCCCCCGACGCGTTCTACAGACGCTGTGGAACAAATCCGAAGTAGTACGCAACCATCAGGAACACGAACAGTCCCACGGACAGGCCCACGCGTATCGCGAGCGCCTTGACCGCGCGCTTGGAGTCGCTGCGGTCGTGGAACACGAAGTACAGCCCCGACGCCAGGCTCAGCACGATCAGGACGAACACGGCAAGCACCAGATAACGCATGATTTCAGGATACTCCTTCCGGCCGCGCGCCTGGGCGTTCGCGCTTGCCGCGGCCGGCTGCGCCGCGGGCATCGCGCTCGGCAACTGGCAGGCGGGCAAGGCGGCCGAGAAGCGCGCCGCGGCGCAGGCCGAGAAGCGCCTGACGCTGCGCGGCGAGTTCCTCGAGCGCTATACCGTGCTCCTCGACAACAAGGTGTTCCGCGGCCGCGTCGGCTATCACGTGGTGCAGCCGCTGAAGCTCGCCGACGGCCGGCATGTGCTCGTCAACCGCGGCTGGGTGGCGGCGCCCGCGCACCGCGAGCAGCTGCCGCAGCTGCGCACGCCGCCCGGCGTGCACGAGGTGGAGGGACGCGTGCTGGATCATTTCCCGCGCGCCTACGATCCGTCCGGCGCGCCGCCGTCGGGGCGCGTGTGGCAGAACGTCGAGGTGACCACCTTCGCCGCCTGGTCGGGGCTGGCGCTCGAGCCCTACGTGCTCGAGCAGCATTCGCCTTTTCCCGACGGCCTCACGCGCAACTGGCCGCCGCCGGACTCGGGGGCCGACAAGAACGAGAGCTACGCCCTGCAGTGGTACACGCTCGCCGCGCTCGCCGTGGTGCTGTTCCTGGTGCTTTCGGTGCGCCGTGCGCGTCCTGCCGTCTGACCCGCTGAAGCGCGGCCGCGTCAAGCTCGCGCTGCTCGGCCTCTTTTTCGCCGCGCCCTTCGCGCTCGCGTGGCTCGCGTACTGGCTCGACTGGGCGCCGGGGGCGACCTCCAACTACGGCGAGCTGCTCGAGCCGCGCGTGCTCGGCGGGGCGCCGCTCGAGCGGCTGCGCGGCAAGTGGGTGCTGGTCACGCTCGACGCCGCGGCCTGCGACGCGTACTGCGAGCGCAAGCTCTACTTCATGCGCCAGCTGCGCCGCGCGCAGGGCAAGAACCAGGAGCGCGTCGAGCGGCTGTGGCTGCTCACGGACGCGGGCGCGCCGCGCGCCGCGCTGCGCGAGGCGATCGAAGGCACGCACATCGAGCCCGCGGGAGCGCTCGCCGCGGCCTTTCCCGCCGCGGGACAGACGGCGGACCATATCTACCTCGTCGACCCGGTCGGCAACCTGATGATGCGCTACCCGCGCGAGCCGGACCCCTCGCGCATGCTCAAGGACTTGCAGCGCCTGCTGAAGGTCTCGGGACTGGGCTGAGGCCGCGGCGCTCGGCGCGCCGGTGCGCGAGCAGGTACAGCGCCGGGATGAGCAGCAGGCTCACGAACATCGAGAACAGCAGCCCGAACACCATGCATACGGCCAGGGGCCGCAGCATCTCCGAGCCCTCGCCCAGGCCGAGCGCGAGCGGCGACATGCCGACCACCGTGGTGAGCGTGGTCATCAGGATCGGCCGCAGCCGCAGGCGCGCCGACTCGACGATCGCCTCGAGCAGCGCGCGGCCGCGCGCGCGCAGCAGCTCGACGTACTCGACGAGCACGATGGCGTTGTTCACCACGACGCCGATCAGCATGATGATGCCGAGCCACACCGGCATGGACAGCGGCAGCCCGGTGGCGAGCAGGCCGATGACCACGCCGATCAGCGCGAAGGGCACGCCGAGCATGATGACGGCGGGGTTCTTCAGCGATTCGTACTGCACGGCCATCACCACGAACACGAGGAACAGCGCGAGCGAGGCGAGCGTGGCGACTAGCACGTTGCCCTTGCGCAGGCTGTCGTAGGCGCCGCCGAAGTACAGCGTGTACCCCGGCGGCAGCTCGAAGCCGCGCAGGTCCGCGCGCAGCGTGCGCACCACCTCGCCGAGCGGCAGCTCGCCGGTGAGCGCGGCGCTCGCTTCGACGATGCGGCGCTGGTTCTCGCGCCGGATCTCGGTCGGCGCGACCACCAGCTCGATGCGCGCCACGTCGCCGAGGTAGGCGGCGGGGCGGCCGCCCTGCGCGCCGAACAGCAGGATCGCCTCCATTGCCGCCGGGCTGTCGATTGTGCCCTGGGGCAGGCGCACGCGCACGTCGTAGGCGCGGTCGGCCTCGATGAAGTCGCTCACCACCACGCCGTCCAGCGCCACGCGCAGCGCGCGACCGACCAGCGCCACGTCCACGCCGAGCTCCGCGGCGCGCGTGCGATCGACGCGCACCGCGAACTCCTGGCGCTGCTCCTCGGCCGAGTGCTTGGCGTTCCTCAGGCCCGGGCGGCCGCGCAGGCGCTCGAGCAGCCGGTCGCCGATCTGGGCGAGCACGGCAAGGTCGGGTCCCGTCACGCGCACGCTGATGTCCTCGTCGGCGCGCGACACGCGCACGCCGCGGATGCCCGAGGGACGCGAGAGCACCTTGACGCCCGCGAGCTGCTCCGCGGCCACGGCGCGCGAGTAGCCGGTGACCCACTGCTCGACGCTCACCTTGCGCTCGGCCACCGGCGCGAGCTGGATGCTGAGCGTGCTGCGGTTGGGGCGCTCGCGCTGCGAGCGGCCGAAGATCGAGCCGCCGGCGATCACCGAGAGCCCCTGCACGCCGCCCTGGGCGCGGGCCAGGCGCTCCAGGATGCGCACGGTTTCGTCCATCTGTCCCAGCGCTCCGCCCGGGTCGGTGAACACCTGCACCTGCACGCGGCCGTCGTCCATTGTCGGCAGGAAGGCCTGCTTGCCGGTGAGCTGGAAGAACAGCGCGCCAAACCCGGCGAGCAGCGCCAGCGCGCAGGCCACCACGAGCCAGGGCGCCCTGAGCAGCGCTGCGACCACCGGCACGTACACGCGCTGCGCGGCGCCGACGAAGGCCTGCACCGCGCGCGTCACGCGCGAGGGCACGGGCGGCCGGCCGCGCGCGGCGAGCGCCGGCACCAGCGTCACCGCCACCACCAGCGAAGCGACGATCGAGGCGGTGATGGTGAAGATCAGCTCGCGAAACAGGAGGCCCACCAGCCCGCTGATGAACAGGAACGGCAGCACCGCGGCCAGGTTGGTGCTGGTGGCGGCGATGATCGGGCTCGTCACCTCGGCGGCGGCGTTCTCCGCCGCCTCGACGCCGGCTTCGCCCTCGCGCTGGTGGCGCTCGATGTTCTCCAGCATGACGATGGTGTTGTCGACCAGCATGCCGATGCCGAGCGCCAGGCCGCCGAGCGTCATCAGGTTCAGCGACAGCCCGCCGAGCGCCATGATGACGAAGGCGATCATGATGGAGATCGGGATCGCGGTGCCGATGATGAGCGTGCCGCGCACGCTGCCGAGGAAGCAGTACACCACCAGCATCGCCAGCACCGCGCCGGCGAGCGCGGCGAGCGTCGCGTTGTCGAGCGACTGGCGCACGTACACGGACTGGTCGGAGACCAGGTCGATGCCGATGTCCTCGGGCACCTGGCGCCGCTCGTACAGCTCGGCGAGGCGCGCGTTGACCACCTCGGCGACGTCCACGGTGTTGGCGGTGGGCTGCTTCTGCACCGCCACGCGCACGCCCGGCGTGCCGTTGTAGCGCACGCGGATGCGCTCGTCCTCGTGGGCGTCGATCACCTGCGCGACCTCCGAGAGCGGCACCGACGTGCCGTTCGGCAGGCGGATCGGCAGCGCGCCGAGCGCGGCGATGCTCTGCAGCCGCCCGGCGGTGCGGCTGGTGTACTCCTGCCCCGACATGCGCAAGCGCCCGGCCGGCGAGTCGACGTTGCCGCGCTCGATCGCCTGCACCAGCGCCTCGACCGAGAGCCCGAGGCCGGCGAGGCGCCGCTGGTCGGGCAGCACGTGCACTTCGCGCACCAAGCCGCCGCCGACCTCGACCGCGGCGACGCCCGGCAGGTTGAGGAAGAACTTCGCGAACACGTCGTCGGTCCAGGTGCGCAGCTCGGTCATGCCGCGCAGCGGCGAGGACACGACGAACTCCATCACCGGGATCTGCGACGGGTCGCGCTTGAAGATGATCGGCGGGTCGATGGTGTTCGGCAGGAAGCGCTTGGCGCGGTCCAGGCGCGTGCTCGCGTCGCGCAGCGCCACGTCGATGTCCTTGCCGTAGTCGAAGTACAGCTCGAGCTCGGAGACGCCCTCCAGCGTGGTCGACTCGACGCCGCTCGAATCCTCGGTGATCGCCAGCTGCTCCTCGATCTGGCGCGTCACCTGGTCCTCCATGATGTTCGCCGGCACCGCCGGGTCGACGATGCGCACGCCGATCTCCGGGTAGATGAGCTGCGGCAGCAGGTCGATCGACAGGCGGCTGAGCGCAAACAGGCCGAGCACGATCGCGGTGAGCGTGAGCATCACCGTGCTCACCGGGTGATGGATGCACCAGACGGCGATGCCGCCGCGGCGCATGCGCTAGCCTTCGCGCGCCGCGCGCGGCGCCACCGGCTTCACCTGCTGGCCGGCGGCGAGGCCGAGGAAGCCCTTCACCACCACCTGCGCGCCGCGCGCGAGGCCGTCGCGGATCTCGACGCGGTCGGCCAGGCGCAGGCCGCTCGACACGCCGGCGCGGCGCACGGTGCCGTCCGCGGCCTGGAACACGTAGACGAACTCGCCCGCGAGGTCGCGCTGCAGGGCGGCGAGCGGCACCACCAGCTGCTCGCTCGCGCCGGTGGCAAGCACCACGCGGCAGAACTGGCCCGCGCGCGCGCCCTTCGGCACGGGGTTCAGCGCCACCTCGACGCGCCCGGTGCGCGTCGCCGGGTCGATCGACGGATGGATGCGCACGATCTTGCCGGGATGCAGCTTCTCGCCGAGCGCGTCGATGCGCACCTCGGCGCGGTCGCCGACCGCAAGGTAGGGCATCACCAGTTCGGATACGTCGACGTCGGTGACCAGCTGCGACGGGTCGATGACCGTGAGCAGGTGCGTGTGCTGCGAGGTGACGTTGCCGGGCTCGACCAGGCGCCGCGCCACCACGCCGTCGAAGGGCGCGGCGATGCTCATGTGCTGCACGCGCGCGCTGAGCAGCCGCACCTGCGCGCGCGCGATCTCGAGCGCGGTGGCGGCGCGCTGCACCGCGTCGTCGCTGACGAAGCCCTTTTCCTTGAGCTGGCGGCTGCGCGCGTGGTCGAGCTCGGCCTGGTTGAGCGTGGCGCTCGCCTTGTC
>JBFFZT010000007.1:0-12318 GCA_041568535.1 Burkholderiales bacterium
CAGCGCCGCGCCCGACCAGTTGTTCACTGGCGGATAGGTGAAGATCGCGGCCTCGAGCAGGTACTCCCAGCTGCCCGAGAACGGCCGCCGCGACACGACGGTGACGAGGTTCAGCGCCTCGCGGCCGCCGTAGCCGACCACCATCGCCGCGTCGCGCTCGGCGAGCGCGGTGGAATCGCCGAGCGGCAGCGGCCTGCCCGAGAGCGGCGCCACGAGCTTGAGCAGGCCGAAGCCGGTGGCGTGGTCGTAGGCCGCCAGCGTCGCCGGCGCCGACTTGCCATCGGCGGCGGTCACCTCGATGGCCTCGGCTTCGATCACCAGGTAGCCGATGGTCACCACGTAGCCCTCGCGCACCAGGATGCCGGTGCCTTCGCGCCGCGCGCCGAGCGACTGTACGGTGCGCGCATCGGGCAGGATGCGCGACTTCACGCGCACCACCGCCGAGAGCGTGGCTTCGGCGTCGGCGGCAGTGTTGTCCTGGGAGAACGCCGGGCCCGCGGCGCAGGCCAGGGCGAGAAGCAGGATGCGGGAGACGGCGGACATCGGGCACCTCCGGCGCGCGGATGCGCGCACGAATATTGTAGTCTCGCGCGCATGCGCCTGGTGAGCTGGAACCTGCAGTGGTGCCGCGGGATGGACGGGGTCGTCGACCCCGGGCGCGTCGCGCGCGAAGTGCGTGCGCTGGCCGATCCCGACCTGTGCTGCTTCCAGGAGGTGGCGCAAGGCTTCGAGTCGCTTGCGGGCAGCGCGGGCGAGGATCAGGTCGCCGCGCTGGCGGCCGGGTTTCCCGGATACAGCGCGCACTACGCATGGGGCGTGGACGTCGCCGGCGCGGGCGGCGCTCGCCGGCGCTTCGGCAACCTGATCCTGTCGCGCCTGCCGGTGGGCCGCGTGCTGCGCCATGGCCTGCCGTGGCCGCCCGACGCGGCGAAGCCGAGCATGCCGCGCGTTGCGCTCGAAGCGGTGGTCGCGGCGCCCTGGGGCGAGGTGCGCGTCACGACCACGCATCTCGAGTACTACTCGGCGCGGCAGCGCGCGGCGCAGGTCGAGCGGCTGCTGGAGCTGCACGCGGAAGCCGCGGCGCACGCCGCGGTCGTGCCTGCGGCGCGCGATGACGAAGGCCCGTTCCGCCCGCAGCCGCGCCCGGCGGCGGGCATCCTCACCGGGGATTTCAACATGCGCCCGGACGATCCGCTCGTCGCGCGCCTGGGCAGCGCGTACGCAGATGCCTGGGGGCGCGCGCATCCCGGCGTGCCGCACGCGCCCACCTTTCGTCTGGAGAGCGCCGCCGAGCCACCCTACTGCTGCGATTTCGTGTTCGTTACCCCGGATCTCGCGCCGCGCATCCGCGCGGTGCGCGTGGCGGCGCACACGCGCGCCTCCGACCACCAGCCGGTGATCGTGGAATTCGGCTGAGTCAGCCCGCGAGGCGCGCGCGCAGCGCTTCCACGCGCTCGCGGTTGACGTCGAAGTCGCGCCGCCCGAGGCGCGAGGCCGAGCGCACGTGCAGCATCCCGGCCTGCGCGTCGAACGCGAACTCCACGTCGTCGACGTAGCCCATCAGCTTCGAGCGGAACTCGGCGTGCAGGTAGCCGCCTTCCGCGCGCACCACGCGCGCGCGGGCCATCGACTCGACCGCGCGGCGCGCCGCCGCGATCGCCTCGACCGCGGTCCCCTTGAAGGAAATCGGCACCACGTAGCGCTGCGCGTCGCCCGGATCGGCCTGGCTCGAGACGCAGTTCAGGCGCCGGCCGCACGAAGCGAGCCTGCCGTCCTTCACGCCGAGGTTGTCCGGACGTTTGCCCGCAAACATGGTGTCGCCCTCCGTGGTCGCCAGGTGCAGCGCGAGCGCGGCGCCGATCACAGCGCACAGGAGCGCAACCCCGGCGAGCGCGCGGCGCAGCATGCAACGCCGATGCTAACATCGGCGCGAGCACCGCCCAGGGAGAGGCCCGCATGGAAATCACCGCGCAACAACTCGCCGAGCTGCTGATCGGCATCGCCCGCGCCCAGCACACCATCATTCAAGGCGTGGAAAGCGCCATGGCCGGCACGAAGACGCAGCACATCCTGCCGATGCTGCAGAACGCCGCGCACCTGCGCGACCATCCGGAGCCGACGCTCATCGACCTGCCGGTGCGCGTGCTGCTCACCACCCAGGGCCGCGTGCCGCCCGATCCGGCCGCGGTGGCGCGCGATCTGGAGCGCCTGCTCGGCGGCGCAGCCGCGGCCTAGAAGTCCTTCGGCGGCGGCGGGAAGTCGGGCTTGCGCTTCTCGCGGTGCGAGGCGGCGCCCTCGCGCACTTCGGGTCCGGTGAAGCCCAGCATCTCCAGCGCCACCGAAGCGTCGAACGTGGGGCCCGCGAGGCGCAGCCAGTTGTTCAGGCTGTACTTGGTCCAGCGCAGCGCCGTCTGCGCGCCGGCGGCGAGCTTGCGCGCCACTTCCAGCGCCTTGGCCTGCAGCTCCGCCTCCTCGCAGGTGAGCGACACCAGGCCGATGCGCTCGGCCTCCTCGCCCGAGATCTGCTCGCAGGTGAGCAGGTAGTACTTCGCCTTCGCCATGCCGCAGAGCAGCGGCCAGACGATCGCCGCATGGTCGCCCGCGGCGACGCCGAGGCGCGTGTGGCCGTCGATGATGCGCGCGTTCTTCGCCGCGATGGAGATGTCGGCAAGCAGGCCCGCGACCAGGCCCGCGCCCACCGCGGGACCGTGCATCGCCGAGACCACGATCTTCGAGCAGTTGATGAGGTTGTAGACCAGGTCGCGCGCCTCGCGCCAGACGCGCGCGCGCGTGTCGAAGTCCCGGATGATGTCGTCGATCAGGCCGAAGTCGCCGCCCGCCGAGAAGCCCTTGCCCGCGCCGCGCAGGATGGCGACGCGCACCTCGGGGTCGCGGTCGACGTCGCGCCAGATCTCGGCCAGCTCGGCGTGCATGCGGGCGCCCGCCGTGGAGAGCTTGCCGCTCGCCTCGTCGCCCATGACGATCTCGAGGATGCCCGGCTCGACCCGGCGCACCTTCAGGTCGCGGTAGTTGGAGTAGTCCATGCGGGGCATTCTACAATCCGCCCCATGCGCACCCCCGACGCGCGCTTCGCCAGCCTGCCCGGCTTTCCGTACGCGCCGCACTACCTCGAGTGGCGCGGCGAGCGTGCGCACTATGTCGACGAGGGCGAAGGCGAGCGCACCTTCCTCTGCCTGCACGGCGAGCCGACTTGGGCTTACGTGTACCGGCGCATGATCCCGCCGTTTGTCGCCTCGGGCGCGCGCGTGGTGGCGCCCGATTTCGTCGGCTTTGGCCGCTCGGACAAGCCCGAGGACGATGCCTTCTATACGTTCGACATGCACCGCGCCTTCCTCGTCGATTTCATCGAGCAGCTGCAGCTGACGCGCATCACCCTGGTGGTGCAGGATTGGGGCGGACTGCTCGGGTTGACGCTGCCGATGCAGATGCCGGAGCGCTTCGAGCGCCTGCTGGTCATGAACACCGCGCTCGGCACCGGCGATGCGCCGCTGTCCGAGGGCTTCCTCGCGTGGCGCGCGTATGTGGCGAAGAATCCCGCGCTCGACTGCGCGAAGCTGATGCAGCGCAGCTGCCCGCAGCTCACGCCGCAGGAGGCGGCCGCGTACGAGGCGCCCTTTCCCGACGCGGCGGCGAAAGCCGGCGTGCGGCGCTTTCCGCAACTGGTGCCCGAGCGGCCCGACGCGCCGGGCGCCGCGCTCTCGCGTCAGGCGCGCGACTGGTGGCGGAGTTCCTGGAAAGGCCAGGCGTTCATGGCGATCGGCGCCAAGGACCCGGTGCTCGGCCCGCCGGTGATGCACGCGCTGCGCAAGGTAATCCGCGAATGTCCCGAGCCCTACGTGCACGCCGTGGGCGGGCATTTCCTGCAGGAGTGGGGCGAGGACATTGCCGCCCGGGCGCTGGCGTCATGGCGCTGAGCTTCGCCGACGTCGCGGCCGCGCACGAGCGCATCCGCGCGGCGGCGAAGCGCACACCGGTGCTCACCTCGGCAACCATCGACGCGCGGACCGGCGCACGCGTGCATTTCAAGTGCGAGAACTTCCAGCGCATGGGCGCGTTCAAGTTCCGCGGCGCCTACAACGCCCTGTCGCAGCTCACGGCGCAGCAGAAGCACAAGGGCGTGGTCGCCTTTTCTTCGGGCAACCATGCGCAGGCTGTAGCGCTGTCGGGGAGGCTCCTCGGCGTGCCGGCGACCATCGTCATGCCCACCGATGCGCCGAAGGTGAAGCTCGAGGCCACGCGCGGCTACGGCGCGGAAGTGGTGCTGTACGACGCGCACAACGAGGACCGGCAGAAGATTGCCGAGCAGCTCTCGGCCGAGCGCGGCATGACGTTGATCCCGCCGTTCGACCATCCGCACATCGCAGCGGGGCAGGGCACGGCCGCGAAGGAGCTGATCGAGGACGCGGGGCCGCTCGACCTCCTGCTGGTGCCCTGCGGCGGCGGCGGCCTGCTCTCGGGCTGCGCCGTCGCGGCGAAGCACCTGTCGCCCGCGTGCCGCGTCATCGGCGTCGAGCCGGCGGCCGGCGACGACGGCGCGCGCTCCTTCCGCTCGAAGAAGCTGCAGGTCATCGCGACGCCGGTCACCATCGCCGACGGCGCGCGCACCGCCTCGCTCGGACCGGAAGTGACCTTCCCCGCCATCCTGCAGCACGTCGACGACTTCTTGACGGTGTCGGACGACGAGCTGCTGAAGGCGATGTTCTTCCTCTGGGAAAGGATGAAGATCGTGGTCGAGCCCACGGGCGCGCTGGCGGCCTGCGCGCTGCTGGAGGGCAAGCTGGACGCCAGGGGGAAGAAGGTGGGCGTCGTGATCTCGGGCGGGAACGTCGATCTCGCCTGGGCGGCGGCGCGCCTGCGGGCCCGCTGACTTGCGCCGGCTGGGCGTCCTCGCGCTCCTCACCGCGGCGGCAATGCCGGCTGCCGCTCAGGATCCGTTCCCCTCGTTCGAGGCGCTCGAGGCTGCGGGCGCCGTCATCGGCGAGATCCGCATCCGGGCGCAGGACGTGTTCGATCTCGACGACCCGGAGGAGAACAACTGGTTATTCCGCAAGGCCAACGCCCTGCACGTCGAGACGCGGCCCTCGACCCTGCGACGCCAGCTCCTGTTCGCGAGCGGCGAGCGCGTGTCGGCGCGCGTGATTGCGGAGACCGAGCGCTTGCTGCGCGGCAAGGACTACCTGTACGAGGCGGAGATCCGGCCCTATGCCTACGGCGACGGCATCGTCGATCTCGAGGTCGTCACCCGCGACAGCTGGACGCTGCAGCCGGGCGCGAAGGTCAGCCTGGCGGGGGGCACCTCGAGCGGCGGCGTCAGCCTGGAGGAGAAGAACCTTCTCGGTACCGGCATGCGATTCGCCATTGCGGCGCGCACCACGTCGGAGGTCACCACCGCCGGAGGCACGCGCCGCGGCGTGGACGTGGACCTGTCCTA
This sequence comes from Burkholderiales bacterium, assembly GCA_041568535.1. GTDB lineage: Bacteria > Pseudomonadota > Gammaproteobacteria > Burkholderiales > SG8-39 > JAABQT01. Next base: position 5,453 of record JBFFZT010000007.1, read on the forward strand.
CCCCTACGCGTTCGACGGGCGCACGACGCTTGCGTACGGTCACTCAACCTTCGAAGAAGGCTCGGTGCGCACGGCGACGATCGACCGCCCCTTCTATGCGCTCGACGCGCGCTGGGCCGCGGGCGCGTCGGCGGCAAGGGACGACCGCATTGTCGACCGCTACGCGAGCGGCGTCGTGGCGGCGCGCTACCGCCAGAGCGTGGACAGCGCGCACGCGCTGCTCGGCGTCTCGCGCGGGCTGGTGCGGGGATGGGCGCATCGCTTCAGCGGCGGGCTGCGCTACCGGGACGAGACCTACCGCCTCGAGCCCGGGCTCGCGGCGCCCGCGGCGCTGCCGGCCGATCGCACGCTGGTGGCGCCATTCGTGCGCTACGAAGCGGTGCAGGAGAACTTCGTCGAGCTGCGCAACCTGAACAGCATCGCGCGCCCCGAATACCTCGCGCTCGGCTGGCACGCCTCGCTCGAGCTCGGCCGCGCCGCGAGCGGCCTGGGATCGACGCACTCCGTGACGCTCTACTCGGCGGGCCTGTCCAAGGGCGTGACGCTCGGCGAGGAGGGCACCCTGCTTGCCGCGGCCTGGGTCGGGGGCGAGTACGCGGCGGGCGAAATCGACCGCGAGACGCTCGGCGCCTCGTTGCGCTATTACCAGCGCCGCGGCGCGCATACGCTGTTCTTCCTCGGACTCGCCGCCGACGCCACGGACTTCGCCGACGGCACGCAGTTCCTGTCGCTCGGCGGCGAGACCGGCGCGCGCGGCTACCCCACCAACTACCAGCGGGGCGATCGCCGCGTGACGTTCACGGCCGAGCGCCGCTTCTACTCGGACTGGTTTCCGTTTCACCTCATCCGCGTCGGCGGCGCCGTGTTCTTCGACGCGGGCCGCGCCTGGGGCGGCCCGTACCAGAAGCCGGACGAAGCGGCGGCGCACTGGGCCGCCAACATCGGCTTCGGGCTGCGCCTGCTCAGCGCGCGCTCCTCAGGCGGCACCACGGTGCACGTCGATCTCGCCTTCCCCCTGAAGCGCGCGTCCGGCGTGGACGCGGTTCAGGTGTCGGTGCAGTCGAAGACCGGCTTCTAGCGCCTCAGCGCGCGCCGTAGTAGGCGTAGCGCTGGTCCCTGCCCGATTTCGAGGCGTACATCGCCTTGTCGGCGAGCGCGATCAGCCCCTCGGCGGTCTCCGCGTCGTCCGGAAACACGCTGATGCCGATCGAGCACGAGATCTTCGCCGGCCCGCCCTCGAGCGCGAGCGGCACCTGGATCATGTCGGATACCTTCTCCGCGATCATGGCGGCGTCCTCGCCGCGGTCGAGCTCGCCCGCCAGGACGACGAACTCGTCGCCGCCGTAGCGCGCCACGGTGTCCGAGCCGCGCACGCTGGTGCGCAGGCGCGCGGCGAGCTGCACCAGCGCCTGGTCGCCCGCGGGGTGGCCGCGCGTATCGTTGATGACCTTGAAGTCGTCGAGGTCGACGAGCATCACCGCCAGCTTCTTGCGGTTCCTCTTGGCGAGCTCCATGGCGAGCGCGAGGCGCTGTTGCATCGAGAGGCGGTTCGGCAGCCCGGTGAGCGCGTCGTGCTGCGCCATGAAGCGCAGGTGCTCCTCCTGCGCGCGCAGCTGCGCCATCAGGCTCTCGCGCTCGGCGGCCTCGGCGCGCAGGCGCTCGTTCACGCTGTTCAGCTCGGCGGTGCGCTCGGCGATCTTCTGCTCCAGCTCGCGCTCGCTTTCGCGCGTCGCCTCGAGCAGCAGGCGCTGCGCGGCGAGCGCCTCGGCCTCCGCCGTGGCGCGCTCGCGCCGCAGCAGGTTGATGCGGTCGCCGAGCGCGAACGAGAGCAGCAGCACGTCCAGCGCGAAACCGATGTGCAGCCCGTAGATGGTGACGAAGTTGGTCGGCACCAGCGTGAAGTTGCGCAAGGCGCCGAGCGCGATGAACACGAGCAGCGCAGTCCAGGCGAGCAGGAAGTAGCGCGCCGGGCGATAGCCGAGGATCAGGGCGCGCACCGCGGCGTAACCGGCGACCGCCACCGCCGCAAAGGCGATCGCCGAGATGGCGCGCAGCACGCCGCCGTAATCGAGCACCCAGCCGGTCGCCGAGAACAGGGCGAGCAGGCCGCCAGCCCCCACCACGCCGAGCATCGCGGCGTCGGCGCGCGGCGCAATGCGCCGCATGTCGAGGAAGGTGCGCGAGAACTGCGCGCCGAACATGAGCGCGAGCGACAGCGCGAGCGCCAGCACGTGGTTGGCGGCCCAGACGCTGCGTGGCCAGAGGTACTGGAAGCCGAGGCCGTCGAAGGACAGCAGGTAGGTGCAGAAAGCGCTGGCGTACAGGACGTAGTACAGGTAGACGCGGTCGCGCACCGCGAACAGCAGCATCAGGTTGTACAGCACGAGCGCCAGGGCAAGGCCGTAGAACAGCCCGAGCACCAGCTGCGCGCCGCGGTCGTGCTCGGCGAAGGCGTCCGGGCGCCACAGGGCGAGCGGCAGGGTCAGCACGCCGCGCGACACGGCGCGCAGGTAGTAGGTCTGCTCGCCCGCCGCCACCGGCGCCGGAAAGCGGAACACGTGGTTGCGGTGGCGCACTTCGCGCGCGTCCCAGGGGTAGGCGTCGCCGGCGATACGCGCCCAGTAGCGCGGCTCGCCCCCGGGCTGCGCTTCCGGCACGTAGAACTCGACCCGATCGATGCTCGGAAACGCGATCTCGAGCAGCAGTTCCTCGTTCGGCAGCGCGCCGCCGGGCAGCGTGAAGCGCAGCCACCAGGCCGAGCTCGTATAGCCGAAGTTGAGCGGCTCGGCCGCGACCGGCGCGAAGCGCGCGGCATGCTCCGGCTTGCGCACGTCCTCGAGCCCGAGCGCGCCCGACGCATCCTCGAGCGCCTGCACGTGCATGCCGAGCGCGACGCGCCCGTCGGCACCGGGCAGCGGCGCAAGCGCGCGCGCCTGCGCGGACGCGAAGATAAGGACTGCCGCGAGGGCGAGCGCGCGCTTCATCGGGGTGGGCGGAATCATAGTGCAGCAGCGCCCTTGCGTTAAGATGCGATTCATCCATGCGCGTCATCCAGATCGAAAAGCCCGGCGGGCCCGAGGTCCTGCGCCCGGCCGAGCGCCCGCGCCCCGAGCCGAAGTCGCACGAGATCCTGGTCAAGGTCGCGGCGGCGGGCGTGAATCGACCCGACGTGCTGCAGCGCCAGGGACTGTATGCGCCGCCGCCCGATGCCTCCGACCTGCCCGGGCTCGAGGTCGCCGGCGAGGTCGCGGCGTGCGGCGCCGCGGTGACGATGTGGAAGCCCGGCGACAAGGTGTGTGCGCTCACGCACGGCGGCGGCTATGCCGAGTACTGCGTCACCCCCGAAGTACAGGCGCTGCCGGTGCCCAAGGGCCTGTCGATGACCGAAGCGGCGTCGTTGCCCGAAACTTTCTTCACCGTCTGGTCCAATGTCTACGACCGCGGACGGCTCGCGCCGGGCGAGACGCTGCTGGTGCACGGCGGCACGTCGGGCATCGGCGTCACCGCGATCCAGATGGCGGCGGCGACCGGCAACCGCGTGTTCGCCACCGCCGGCTCGGACGAGAAATGCGCCGCCTGCGTGAAGCTCGGCGCCGCGCAGGCCTTCAACTACAAGACGCAGGACTTCGTCGAAGGCGTGAAGCAGGCGACCGGCGGCAAGGGCGTGGACGTGATCCTCGACATGGCGGCCGGCGATTTCGTGCCGAAGGAACTGAAGGCGCTGGCCGACGAGGGGCGCCTCGTGTTCATCGCCTTCCTGCGCGGCCCGAAGACCGAGCTCGACGTGAACGAGCTGATGCGCCGGCGCCTCACCCTCAGCGGCTCGACGCTGCGGCCGCGGCCGGTGGCGTTCAAGGGCGCCATCGCGGCGCGCCTGCGCGAGCGCATCTGGCCGCTCGTCGAGGCCGGCAAGATCAAGCCGGTGGTGTTCAAGACCTTCAAGCTCGAGGACGCCGCCGAAGCGCACCGGCTGATGGAGTCGAGCGCGCACATCGGCAAGCTGATCCTCACGCTCTGACATGCGGCGCGCGAGCGACGCGCTCGTGGTGGTCGACGTGCAGAACGATTTCCTGCCCGGCGGCGCGCTCGCGGTACCGCGCGGCGACGAGATCGTGCCGCTCGTCAATCGCGTCGCCGCCCGCTTCGCCGTGGTCGTGCTGACGCAGGACTGGCATCCCGCAGGGCATGCGTCGTTCGCCTCCAGCCATCCGGGCAAGCGACCGTTTCAGACCCTGCGCATGCCCTACGGCGAGCAGGTGCTGTGGCCCGACCATTGCCTGCAGGGCTCGGCCGGCGCGGCGTTCGCCGCCGCGCTCGACGTGCCGCACGCGCAGCTCGTCATCCGCAAGGGCCATCATCGCAAGGTGGACAGCTATTCGGCGTTCCTGGAAGCCGATCGCCGCACCCGCACCGGGCTCGACGGCTACCTCGCGTCGCGCGGCGTGAAGCGGATATTCTGCGTCGGGCTCGCCACCGACTTCTGCGTCGCTTGGACTGCGCTCGATGCGCGCCGCTTCAAGCTGCAGGCGGCGGTGATCGAGGACGCCTGCCGCGCGATCGACACCGGCGGCTCGCTCGCGGCGGCGTGGCAGGCGATGCAGAAAGCGGGCGTCAAGCGGATTTCTTCCGCGAGCGTTCTCTAGGCGTCTGCTCCTGTGCGTCGGCGGCCTCGCGCTTCAGCCAAGCGATGAAATCCGCCACCTCGGGGCGCCCCTGCGCGTTCGGTGACACCACCGCGTAATACGCGCGCGCCGGGTCGGCGCTGCGCTTGAACGGCGCCACCAGCTCGCCCGAGGTGAGCGCGTCCTTCAGCAGCGGCGTCCTGCCGAGCGCGACGCCGTGGCCGGCGACCGCCGCGGCGATGATCTGCTCGTAGCCCGAGAAGCTGATGCGGCCCGCGGGCTTGAGCTCGGCGAGGCCTTCCACTTCCAGCCACGTGCGCCAGTGCAGCCACGGGTGGCGCACGTCCGGGTCGTCGTACGAGAGCAGCACGTGGCGGCCCAGGTCGGCGGGCGTCTTCAGCGGCCGGCTCTTGTCCTGCAGCAGCTTCGGGCTGCACACCGGGAATACGCGCTCGCCGAACAGGCGCTCCGCGTTCGGCCCGGCGAGGCTCGCCGGGCCGTGGCGGATGGCGACATCCAGCCCGTCGCGCGCGAGGTCCTGCACCCGCGTGTCGGCGGAAATGCGCACGTCGACGCCCGGATGCGCGCGCGTGAAGCCGGCGAGGCGCGGGATCAGCCACAGCGCGGCGAACGAATGCGTGGTGGTGACGGCGAGCGCGTGCCGCCCGCTCTGCGCGCGCAGGCGATCGGTGGCTTCGCGCATCGTCGCCAGCACCTGCGCAGCGGCCGCGTAGAACTGCCGGCCCGCCTCGGTGAGCGCGAGCGCGCGATGCCGGCGCTCGAACAGCGGCGCGCCGAGCTGCGCCTCGAGCTCCTGCATCTGCCGGCTCACCGCCGACTGGGTGAGGTGCAGCTCCTCGCCGGCGCGCGTGAACGAGAGCAGCCGGGCCGCCGCCTCGAAGCCGCGCAGCAGGTCCAGCGACGGCAGTCTGGTATTCCCATTACTCATGCGTATCCTGACTTTTTACCGTTTGAGCAGGCGGGCCTGAGGATGCACCATGCGCATGTCAATTTCAAGGAGGTGCCGCATGCGACTCGAACTGGAACCCGGCGCCCTGCGGCTCGCCCGCGGGCAGACGCTCAAGGTGATCGACGCCCTCGGCAGCACGATCTGCGTGCGCGAAGGCAGCGTCTGGATCACCGAAGAGAACCTGCCCAAGGACGTGGTGCTCGAGGCCGGCCACTGCTACCAACTGAGCCGCCAGGGGCTTGCCCTGGTGCACGCCTTCGGCGACGCCGCCGTGGCGCTCGCCTGAACCCGACAAAGGAGACTGTCATGATCGATGCCTGGGATCTTTCCGCGCAACGCGCCGCCGCCAGCCGCGAGCGCGCCGAGGTGGTGCACGCGCTGCTCGCGCGATTCGTGGCCTGGCTGCGACGCGCGTCTACAATAAGCGCTCCGCAAGCCAGGGGGCGCGAATGTTTCGGGACGGATTGCTGAAGGGCAAGAACATCCTCATCACGGGCGGCGGCACCGGCCTCGGCAAGGAGATCGCCGCCCAGTACCTCGCCCTCGGCGCCGGCCTGTGGATCGCAGGCCGGCGCGCTGGCGTCCTCGAGCAGACGGCCAAGGAGCTCGTCGCCAAGCATGGCGGCAGCGTGCGCACGCACGCCGTGGACATCCGCGACTTCGCCGCGGTCGACGCCATGGTGCAGCACATCTGGGACGAATCGGGCCCGCTCACCGGCCTGGTGAACAACGCCGCCGGCAATTTCATCAGCCCGACCAAGGACCTGACGCCGAACGGCTTCAACGCCATCGCCAACACCGTGTTTCACGGCAGCTTCTACGTGACGCACGCGGTGGGCAAGCGCTGGATCGCGGGCGGCCACAAGGGCTCGGTGGTGTCGATCCTCGTTACCTGGGTCTGGACCGGCTCGCCATACGTGGTGCCCTCGGCAATGTCGAAGGCCGGGCTGCACATCATGACCAAATCGCTCGCCGTCGAGTGGGGCAAGCACGGCATCCGTCTGAACGCGATCGCGCCGGGACCGTTTCCCACGGAAGGTGCGACCAAGCGCCTGCGGCCCGGGTCGAGCTTCGGCGAGTCGACCAAGGTGAATCCCATGCGCCGCGTGGGCGAGATGTCCGAGCTGCAGAATCTCGCCACCTTCCTGATGGCCGACGGCTGCGAGTGGCTCTCCGGCGAGACCATCGCCCTCGACGGCGCGGGCTACCTCGCCACCGGCGCCTACTTCACCGAGCTCGACAAGATGAGCGACGCCGACTGGCAGAAGGCGCGC
>JBFFZT010000008.1:0-12305 GCA_041568535.1 Burkholderiales bacterium
ACCGGCGTATGGCTGGACGCGCACGCGCCCCAGTCGCTGCTCGGCGTGATCCTCGTGCTCGCCGCGCTGGCGCTCGGCAGCGCGTTCCTGCTGCCCGCCGCGCGCCCGGCGGCCCCCGGCGCGGGCGCGGAGGCGCGGCTGGGCCAGGTGCTGCGCCGCCCCGAGGTGGGTGCGCTGCTCGCCGCCTGCTGCTGCATGAGCGCCGCGCACGGCGCGCTGTACGGTTTTTTCTCGCTGCACGCCCAGGCGCTGGGCTACAGCAAGACCGCGATCGGCGCGCTGTGGACGCTCGGCGTGGTCGCGGAGATCGTCGTGTTCCTGGCCTGGCCGCAGCTCGCGCGCCGCTACAGCCTGCGCGGCCTGCTCATCGCCGCGTTCCTGTGCGCCGCGGCGCGCTTCGTCGCCATCGGCTGGGGCACCCACGTCCTCGGGCTGCTGGTGGCGGCGCAGCTGCTGCACGCGGCCACCTTCGGCGTGTTCCACGCCGCGTCGGTGGCGGCGGTGCACCGCCTGTTCACCGGTCGGCTGCAGGCGCGCGGGCAGTCGCTGTACTCGAGCCTGTCCTATGGCCTGGGCGGCGGCATCGGGCTGCTCGTCGCCGGCTGGTCCTGGGAGGCGCTCGGACCGGAATTGAGCTTCAGCCTCAGCGCGGCGTTCGCGCTGGCCGGGGCGGGCCTCGTCACGTGGCGCGTGCGCGTGTAGGCTTTTGCCATGGCAAGAAGGCACCTGTATCTGCTGCTGCTCGGGCTCGCGGCCGGCTGCCAGACCGTGCAGACGACGCAGCCGGGGGCGGTCGGCGTCGAGCGCCAGCAATCGATGCTGGTGTCCTCGGCCGAAGTCAATGCCAGCGCCAGCAAGGCCTACCAGCAGATCACCGCGGAGGCGGCGCAGAAGGGGCAGCTGAACACCAACGCCGCGCAGCTGGCGCGCATCCGGGGCGTGTCGCAGCGGCTCATTCCGCAGACCGCCGCTTTCCGCGCCGATGCGCCGGGCTGGCAGTGGGAGGTCAACCTGATCGACGCCAAGGACGTCAACGCCTGGGTCATGCCCGGGGGCAAGATCGCTTTCTATACGGGCCTGCTCGAAAAGCTCAAGCCGAGCGACGACGAGATCGCCGCCGTCATGGGGCACGAGATTGCGCATGCGCTGCGCGAGCACGGGCGAGAGCGCGCCTCGCAGGCGATGGCGCAGGGCATCGCGCTCAGCATTCTCGGCGCCGTCGCGGGCGTGTCGCGCGGCGGCATGGACCTCACGCAGGCGGTGCTCAACGTCACGCTCAATCTGCCGAACTCGCGCGAGCACGAGACCGAGGCCGATCGCATCGGCGTCGAGCTCGCGGCGCGCGCGGGCTACGATCCGCGCGCGGCCATCGTCGTGTGGGAGAAGATGAGCAAGCTCGGCGGGGGCAAGTCGCCCGAGATCCTGTCGACGCATCCGGCGCCGACGACGCGCATCGCCGACCTGCAGGTGTATGCCGCGCGCGTGCTGCCGCTGTACGAGCAGGCAAAGCCGCGACCCTAGGTAAAACCAGTCCTATCAAGGACTTTGCTGTGCCATAATCCCCGGTTTCCGCAACGCCGCATATGGACCGCACGCTCTACGACAAGCTCTGGGATGCCCACCTCGTGCACGCCGAGGAAGACGGCACGGCGCTCATCTACATCGATCGGCACCTGGTGCACGAAGTCACCAGCCCGCAGGCCTTCGAGGGCCTGAAGCTCGCCGGCCGCAAGCCCTGGCGCATGCAATCGGTGGTCGCCACCGCCGACCACAACACGCCCACCACCGGCTGGGAGCGCGGCATCGCCGGCATCGTCGATCCCACTTCGCGCATCCAGGTGGAAACGCTCGATGCCAACATGCGCGAGCACCCGGCGAAGGCGTACTTTCCGTTCCTCGACAAGCGCCAGGGCATCGTGCACGTCATCGGCCCCGAGCAGGGCGCGACGCTGCCCGGCATGACCGTCGTGTGCGGCGACTCGCATACCAGCACCCACGGCGCGTTTGCCTGCCTCGCGCACGGTATCGGCACCTCGGAAGTCGAGCACGTGCTCGCCACGCAGTGCCTGATGACCAAGAAGATGAAGAACATGCGCGTCAGCGTCGAAGGCACGCTCGCGCGCGGCGTCACCGGCAAGGACATCGTGCTGGCGGTGATCGGGCGCATCGGCACCGCGGGCGGCAACGGCCACGCCATCGAGTTCGCCGGCAGCGCCATCCGCGCACTTTCCATGGAAGGCCGCATGACGGTGTGCAACATGTCGATCGAGGCCGGCGCGCGTGCCGGCATGGTGGCGGTCGACGAGGCGACGATTGCCTACCTGAAGGGCCGCCCGTTCGCGCCCACCGGCTCCGACTGGGACAAGGCGGTGGCCTACTGGAAGACGCTGAAGTCCGACCCGAACGCGAAGTTCGATCGCGAGATCACGCTGCGCGCCGAAGAGATCCTGCCGCAAGTGTCCTGGGGCACCTCGCCCGAGATGGTGGTGCCGGTGGACGGCGAAGTGCCGGACCCCGAGCGCGAGAAGGACGCCATCAAGCGCGAGGGCATGGAGCGCGCGCTGCAGTACATGGGCCTGAAGCCGCGCACGCGGATCACCGACATCAAGCTCGACAAGGTCTTCATCGGCTCGTGCACCAACTCGCGCATCGAAGACCTGCGCGTCGCCGCCGCGGTGGTGAAAGGCAAGCGCGTGGCGCCGAACGTGCGCCTCGCCATGGTGGTGCCCGGCTCCGGCCTGGTGAAAGCGCAGGCCGAGAAGGAAGGCCTCGACAAGGTGTTCCGCGAGGCGGGCTTCGACTGGCGCCAGCCGGGCTGCTCGATGTGCCTGGCGATGAACGCCGACCGGCTCGAGCCCGGCGAGCGCTGCGCCTCGACCTCCAACCGCAACTTCGAGGGGCGCCAGGGCGACGGCGGGCGCACGCACCTCGTGAGCCCGGCGATGGCCGCGGCCGCGGCGGTGGCGGGCCATTTCGTCGACATCCGGCAGTGGCGCTGATTCGCCATGGATAAGTTCACCGTGCACACCGGGCTCGTGGTGCCGCTCGACCGCGGCAACGTCGACACCGACCAGATCATCCCCAAGCAGTTCCTGAAGTCGATCAAGAAGACCGGCTACGGGCCGAACCTGTTCGATGCCTGGCGCTACATGGACCACGGCGAGCCGGGCATGGACCACGCCAAGCGCCCGCGCAACCCGAATTTCGTGCTCAACGACCCGCGCTACCAGGAGGCGACGATCCTGCTCGCGCGCAAGAACTTCGGCTGCGGCAGCTCGCGCGAGCATGCGCCCTGGGCGCTGCTCGACTACGGCTTTCGCTGCGTGATCGCGCCCTCGTTCGGCGACATCTTCTACAACAACAGCTTCAAGAACGGCTTCCTGCCGGTGGTGCTGCAGGAGGCCGAGGTCGATCGCCTGTTCTACGAGTGCGCGTCGTTTCCCGGCTTCCGGCTCACCGTCGACCTGGACGCACAGACCGTGTCGACCGCGGACCGCTCGCAAGTGATGCGCTTCGACGTCGACCCGTTCCGCAAGTACTGCCTGCTGAACGGCCTGGACGAGATCGGCCTCACGCTGCGCCACGCGGACAAGATCCGCGCCTTCGAAGCCAAGCACCTCGCGCAGCATCCCTGGCTCGCCCGGTGACGCGATGAAAATCGCGGTGCTGCCCGGGGACGGGATCGGAAAGGAAATCGTCGCCCAGGCGCTGCGGGTGCTGCGTCGCCTGGAGCTCCCCCTCGAGCTCGAAGAGGCGCCGGTGGGCGGCGCGGGCTACGAGGCGGCGGGCGATCCATTGCCGGAAGCAACGCTCAAGCTCGCGCGCGCGGCCGACGCGATCCTCTTCGGCGCCATCGGCGGCCCGCAGTACGACGCGCTGCCGCGCGACAAGCGCCCCGAGCGCGGGCTGCTGCGGCTGCGCAAAGAGCTCGGGCTGTTCGCCAACCTGCGCCCGGCGCAGGTGTTCCCGGAGCTCGCGCAGGCCTCCTCGCTCAAGCCCGAGCTGGTGGCCGGGCTCGACGTGCTGATCGTGCGCGAGCTGACCGGCGACATCTATTTCGGCGAGCCGCGCGGCATCTCTACGCTCGCGAACGGCGAGCGCGAGGGCGTGAACACCATGCGCTACCGCGAGAGCGAGATCCGGCGCATCGCGCGCGTCGCCTTCGAAGCCGCGCGCAAGCGCGGCAAGCGTTTGTGCTCGGTGGACAAGGCGAACGTGCTCGAGACCACCGAGCTGTGGAAGCAGGTGGTGACGGAGGCGGGCAAGGACTACGCCGACGTGCAGCTCAGCCACATGTACGTGGACAACTGCGCCATGCAGCTGGTGCGCGCGCCCAAGCAGTTCGACGTCATCGTCACCGGCAACATGTTCGGCGACATCCTGTCCGACGAGGCCTCCATGCTTACCGGCTCGATCGGCATGCTGCCCTCGGCCTCCCTGGACGAGAAGGGCAAGGGCCTGTACGAGCCGATCCACGGCTCGGCGCCGGACATCGCCGGCAAGGGCCTCGCCAACCCCTTGGCGACGATGCTGTCCGCGGCGATGATGCTGCGCTATTCGCTGCGGCGCACCGCGGAGGCCGATCGCATCGAGGCGGCGGTGCGCAAGGTGCTGGGGCAGGGCTTGCGCACGGCGGACATCTATACTGAGGGCTGCCGCAAGGTCGGCACGCAGGAAATGGGCGACGCCGTGGTGGCGGCGCTGTAGGGGGAAGCAATGCTGAGGGTCGGAATCGTCGGGTGGCGGGGCATGGTCGGATCAGTGCTCGTGCAGCGCATGCGCGAGGAGCGCGACTTCGACCTCATCGAGCCGGTGTTCTTCTCCACGTCGCAGGCGGGCGGCAAAGGCCCGGCGATCGGCAAGGACACGGGACCGGTGCAGAGCGCGACCGACGTCGCGGCCCTGAAGAGCTTGCCGGTGATCATCGCCTGCCAGGGCGGCGACTACACGAACGAGGTGTACCCGCAGCTGCGCTCGGCCGGCTGGAAGGGCTACTGGATCGACGCGGCGAGCGCGCTGCGCATGAAGGACGACGCGACGATCATCCTCGACCCGGTGAATATGCCGGTCATCGAGCGCGCGCTTGCGGCGGGCGTGCGCGACTATATCGGCAGCAATTGCACCGTGGGCCTGATGCTCATGGGCACCGTGGGCCTGTTTCGCCACGACCTCGTGGAATGGGTGACGTCGATGACCTATCAGGCGGCTTCGGGCGCCGGCGCGGCCAACGTGCGCGAAGTGGTCGAGCAGATGGCGCACCTGGGCGAAATGGCGAAGCCCGTGCTGGCCGATCGGAGCGCGGGCGTACTCGACATCGAGCGGCGCGTGACGGACGCGCTGCGCAACGGCGGCCTGCCGAAGGAGCACTTTGGATATCCGCTGGCGGGCAGCCTGCTCGCCTGGATCGACAAGGACCTGGGCAACGGGCAGAGCCGCGAGGAGTGGAAGGCGCAGGCGGAGGCGAACAAGATCCTCGGCCGCAGCGAGCGGCCGGTTCCGGTCGACGGGATTTGCGTGCGCATCGATGCACTGCGCTGCCACAGCCAGGCGCTGACCATCAAGCTGAAGAAGGACGTACCGCTCGACGAGCTCGAAGGCATGATCGCCGAGGGCAACGAGTGGGTCCGGGTGGTGCCGAACCGCAAGGAAGAGACCCTTGCCGAGCTCACGCCGGCGGCGGTGACCGGTAAGCTGGCCGTCCCGGTGGGCCGTCTGCGCAAGCTGCCCATGGGCGGCGACTACCTGTCGGCGTTCACGGTCGGCGACCAGCTGCTTTGGGGTGCCGCGGAGCCGCTCCGGCGGATGCTCCGGATCCTTCTGGATTCGGGTGTCCGGCCTTAAGAAAATGTCTCAGCTTGCAGGCCTAACGTCATGATGTTATGGTACGAAGTCCTATAAGAATCACTCAGGGTGGTGCGGGTGGATAAACCGGTCGCGTTGCGACAACTCGTCCTGGCAGCGGTGTTGTCGCTGCCTTTGCTCGCGCAGGCGGCGGGGCTCGGCCGGTTGAGCGTGCAGTCCTTCCTGGGACAGCCGTTGCGCGCCGAGATCGAGATCGTTTCGCTGCAGCCCGGCGAGGAGTCGTCGCTCGAGGCGCGCCTCGCCTCCGGCAACGCGTTCGCGCAGGCCGGCATCGAGTTCAATCCCGCGCTGACCGGAATCCAGTTCACGCTCGACAAGCGCGACGGGCGCCCGATCATCCGCGTGAGCACGCGCCAGCCGGTCAACGAGCCCTTCGTGGACCTGCTGGTGGAGCTGCGCTGGGCCACCGGGTTGTTCGTGCGCGAGTACACGGTGCTGCTCGATCCCCCCGGCTATCAGGGACCGAAGCCGCAACCCATGGCGGCCGCCCCGGCGGCGACGCCCTCGGCTGCGCCGGTTCCTTCCGTTCCGGTCGCCGCGCCCGCCGCGCCCGCCGCGCCGACTCCGCCGGCTGCGCCGGCCGCTGAAACGAAGCCTGCGCCGCCCGCCGAGGAGCGGCCGATGGCCGCCGCCGCGCCGCCCGCCGTGGCGCAACCGCCCGCGCCCGCCGCCGAGGCCAAGCCGCCGGCCGCCGAGATGAAAGCGCCCGCCGTCACGGCGCCGGCAGCCCCGCCGCCGGCACCTGGCGAGCGGACCTACGAGGTCAAGAAGGGCGACACGCTGGGCGAGATCGCGCTGCAATACCGGCCGCAGGGCATCACGTTCCACCAGATGCTGATCGCCCTGCAGCGCGCGAACGAAGACGCGTTCATTAACAACAACATCAACCTGGTACGTGCCGGGCGCATCCTCAACATTCCGGATGCGGCAGCGGCAGCGGCGGTCGACGTCGAGGACGCCAATCGCCTGGTGATCGCCCAGCATGCGGATTTCGCGGAGTATCGCAGCCGCCTGGGCATCGCCGTGGCCAGCGCGCCGGCCGCGCCTTCGGCGCCCGAGCGCAGCGCCGCCGGACCGATCACCCCCAAGACCGACGCGCCGAAGCCCGCGCCGGACAAAGACCAGCTGAAGCTGTCCAGGGCCGATCCGAAAAAGCCGGGCGCGCCTGCGGCCAGGGCCGCGCGCGAAGACGACGCCGCCGCGCGCGAGCGCGCGCTGCAGGAAGCGCAATCGCGCGTCGCGGAGCTGGAGAAGAACGTCAGCGACCTGCAGAAGCTGCTCGAGATCCGCAACCAGCAGCTGGCGCAGATGCAGGCGGCGGCCGCCAAGCCCGCGCCGGCGCCAGCGCCCGCGCCCGCGGCGAAGGCGCCCGAGCCGCCAAAGCCCGCGCCGGCGCCGAAGGTGGCTGCAGCGCCGGAAGCCAAGCCTGCCGCGCCGAGTCCCGCACCCGCCGCGCCCGCGGCACCCGCAGCGCAGAAACCCGCCGCACCCGAAGCGCCCAAGCCGGTGGCCGAGCCGCCGAAGCCGGCGCCGGTCGCGGCAAAGCCCAAGCCGCGGCCGATGGCACCGCCGCCGCCGGAACCCAGCCTGATCGACGAGTTCCTCGACAATCCGGTTGCGCTCGGCGGCCTGGGCGGGGTCGTGCTGCTGCTCGCCGGCTACGGCGCTTACGCCTGGCAGCGTAAAAAAAAATCCACCAGCAAGTTCAAAGATAGCGTCCTCGGGCCGGGCTCGAACGAGCCGGTAATGGGCATGGATGCGGCCGCGGCCCCCGCGGCAGCGGCAGCGGCGGCGCCGGCGAGCGTGCAACCTTCCTCGGTAAGCCAGGCGCCGGTGGCCGGCATGGGCGCCGACGACGTCGACCCGATCGCCGAAGCCGATGTCTACATGGCCTACGGTCGCGACGCGCAGGCCGAGGAAATCCTGAAGGAAGCCCTGCAGAAGGATCCGAACCGCGTCGCGGTGATGGCGAAGCTGCTCGAGATCTATGCCAACCGGCGCGATGCGTCCTCGTTCGAGCAAATCGCGGTCAGGCTGAAGGGCGCGACCAACGGCGCGGGGCCCGACTGGGACAAGGCTGCGGCGCTCGGGCGCAACGTGGACCCGGGCAACGGACTGTACGGTGGCTCCGGCGCGGCGGCGCCTGTGGCGGCGGCGGCCTTTGCCGCAGCAGCGCCTGCGGCGGCCGCGGCACCGTCTGTGGACTTCGACATCGGCGGCGGCACGGGCTCGCACCCGGTCCCAGAGCCTACGCCGTCACTCGACCTCGACCTCGGCGGCCCGTCGGCGGCGCCCGAGAAGACCGATTTCGCGCCCAGCGGCACGCTGGTGCTCGACACGCAGGAATCCAAGGCTGCCTCGGGGGGGCTGGACTTCGACCTGGGCGGCGGCGCCGAGAAGCCTGCGCCGAGCGGCGGCGGCCTGAATTTCGAGCTGCCCGGCGCCGCAGCGGCGGCGGCCGAGCCTTCTCCTTCGCCCGCGGCTTCCGGCTCGGGCGGCGGGCTGGACTTCGACCTGAACCTGGGCGGCGGCGACACCAAGGAAGAAGCATCGTCCGCGGCGGCGCCCGTCGACCTGTCCGCGATCAGCCTGGACCTGGGCACGCCGGGCGAATCCGGCGCGGCCGGCGGCGACGCGCAGGCCGATCCGAAGTGGCAGGAGGTCGCCACCAAGCTCGACCTGGCCAAAGCCTACGAAGAGATGGGCGACAAGGACGGGGCGCGCGAGCTGCTCAACGAGGTGCTGCGCGAGGGCGACGCGGCGCAGCAGGGGCAGGCGAACCAGCTGCTCGCGAAGCTGGGCTGACGCGCGACGGCGCGCAAGGCGCCGGCTTCGTTTCCCGCGCATGAGAATCGCGCTCGCACTGGAATACGACGGCAGCCGCTTTCTCGGCTGGCAGACGCAGCCGGGCGGCGGCACCGTGCAGGACGCGCTGCAGGCCGCGCTCGCGGGCATCGCCGGCGAAGCCGTGCCGGTAACCTGCGCCGGCCGCACCGATCGCGGTGTGCATGCGCGCGAGCAGGTGGTGCATTTCGACACCGGCGCGGCGCGCCCCGACAGCGCCTGGGTGCGCGGCGTCAACGCGCTGCTGCCCGATTCCGTGGCGGTGCTCTGGGCGATGCGCGTGGCCGACGATTTCCACGCGCGCTACGCCGCGCTCGCGCGCACCTACCGCTACGTGCTGCTCAATCGGCCGGTGCGCCCGGCGCTCGCGGCGCGCCACGCCGGCTGGTACCACGCGCCGCTCGACGTCGGCGCGATGCGCGCGGCCGCCTCGCTGCTGGTCGGCGAGCACGACTTCTCGGCGTTCCGCTCGGCCGAGTGCCAGGCGAAAACGCCGGTGCGCACGCTGTACGCGCTCGAGGTGCAGGCGGACGGCGAGCGCATCGATTTCGTGCTGCGCGCCAACGCGTACCTGCATCACATGGTGCGAAATATCGTCGGCACCCTGGTCTACGTCGGCAACGGCCGGCAGGCGCCGCGCTGGGCGGGAGAAGTGCTGGCCGCGCGCGATCGTGCGCGCGCCGCGCCGACCTTCGCCGCCGAGGGCCTGTACCTGGAGCGCGTGGAGTACGCGGAGCGCTGGGGCCTGCCGGTCGTGGCGCGTGACGGCCGCGCCATCCCGGCGCTGCCATGAGGACGCGCGTCAAGATCTGCGGCATCACGCGGCAGCAGGACGCGGCGGCCGCGGCCGCCGCGGGCGCTGATGCCATCGGCCTGGTGTTCTATCCGCCCAGCCCGCGCTACCTGAGCGTCGAGCGCGCGCGCGAGATCGCGACGGCGCTGCCGCCGTTCGTGCAGCGCGTGGCGCTGTTCGTCAATGCCGACGCGGCCCAGGTGGCGCAGGTCATCGGCCGCGTGCACCCGTCGATGCTGCAGTTCCACGGCGAGGAAACGCCCGAGTTCTGCGGCCAGTTCGGGCTGCCTTACATCAAGGCGTGCCGCGTTTCGCCGGGGGTCGATTTGCTAGAATACCTGCGCCCGTTTTCCGCGGCGAGCGGCTGGCTGCTGGATGCGCATGTCGAGGAGTACGGCGGCGTGGGCGCGAGCTTCGACTGGTCGCGGGTGCCGGCGCAGCTGGCGCGGCCGCTGGTGCTCTCGGGCGGCCTGGCGCGCGACAATGTCGGCGCGGCGGTGCGGCGTCTGCGGCCCTGGGCGGTGGACGTGTCCAGCGGGGTGGAATCGGCCAAGGGCATCAAGGACGCCGCGAAGATCGCGGCGTTCATCGCGGAGGTCAGGAATGCAGATGCATGACTTGCCCGACGCGCGCGGGCACTTCGGCCCCTACGGCGGCGTGTTCGTCGCGGAGACGCTGACCCACGCGCTCGACGAACTGCTCGCCGCCTATGAGGCGGCGCGGCGCGACCCGGCGTTCGCGGCCGAGTTCCGCCACGACCTCAAGCATTACGTCGGGCGGCCGAGCCCGGTGTACCACGCGCGGCGCTGGTCGGAGAAGCTCGGCGGCGCGCAGATCTACCTCAAGCGCGAAGACCTCAACCACACCGGCGCGCACAAGATCAACAACACCATCGGCCAGGCGCTGCTCGCGCGGCGCATGGGCAAGCCGCGCGTCATCGCCGAGACCGGCGCCGGCATGCACGGCGTGGCCGCGGCGACGGTCGCCGCGCGCTACGGCATGCAATGCGTGGTGTACATGGGCGCCGAGGACATCAAGCGCCAGGTACAGAACGTCTATCGCATGAAGCTGCTCGGGGCGAGCGTGGTGCCGGTCGAGTCGGGCTCAAAGACGCTGAAGGACGCGCTCAACGAGGCGATGCGCGACTGGGTCACGAACGTCGACAACACCTTCTACATCATCGGCACCGTGGCCGGCCCGCACCCCTATCCGATGATGGTGCGCGATTTCCAGTCGGTGATCGGCGAGGAATGCAAGCGCCAGATGCCCGAGATCGCCGGCCGCCAGCCCGATGCGGTGATCGCCTGCGTCGGCGGCGGCTCCAACGCGATGGGCATCTTCTACCCCTACATCGACGTCGAGGGCGTGCGCCTGATCGGCGTCGAGGCGGCGGGCGAAGGCATTGCCACGGGTCGGCACGCGGCATCGCTCTGTGCAGGCAAGCCCGGCGTGCTGCACGGCAACCGTACCTATCTGCTGCAGGACGGGAACGGCCAGATCATCGAGACGCATTCGGTGTCGGCGGGTCTCGACTACCCTGGCGTCGGCCCCGAGCATGCCTGGCTGAAGGATGCGGGCCGCGCCGAGTACGTCGCCGTCACCGACGACGAGGCGCTGCGCGCCTTCAGCGACCTGTGCCACTTCGAAGGCATCATCCCGGCGCTCGAGTCGGCGCACGCGGTGGCCTACGCGGCGAAGATCGCGGCCACGATGGCGAAAGACCGCATCCTGCTCGTCAACCTCTCCGGCCGCGGCGACAAGGACATGCAGACCGTGGCCGAGCGCTCGGGCCTCAAGCTCTAGCCGTGTCGCGCATCCAGGCCCGCTTCGCAGCGCTGCATCAAGCCGGGCGCAAGGCGCTCATCCCGTACATCATGGCCGGCGATCCGGCGCCAGCGCTGACCGTGCCGCTGATGGCGGCGCTGGTCGACTCGGGCGCCGATATCCTCGAGCTCGGCGTGCCGTTCAGCGATCCGATGGCCGACGGCCCCGCCATCCAGCGCGCGGGCGAGCGGGCGCTGCGCCAGGGCGTGGGCCTCGCCGACGTGCTCGGCATGGTGCGCGACTTCCGGCACCGCAATTCGCAGACGCCGGTCGTGCTGATGGGCTACGCCAACCCGATCGAGGCGATGGGCGCCGAGCGCTTCGTGCGCGCGGCGAAGGACGCCGGCGTCGACGGCGTGGTCGTCGTCGACTATCCGCCCGAGGAGTGCGTGCAGTTCGCGGCGCTCGCCAAGGCGAGCGGCATCGATCCGATCTTCCTGCTGGCGCCGACCTCCACGCAGAAGCGCATTGAAGCGGTGGCGCGGGTGGGCAGCGGCTACCTGTACTACGTGTCGCTGCGCGGCGTGACCGGCGCGGGGCACCTTGACCTCGACGACGTCGCCGCGCGCATCCCGAAAATCCGCGCGGTGACGCGCTTGCCGATCGGCGTGGGCTTCGGCATCCGCGACGCCGACTCCGCGCGCCGCGTGGCGCAGGCCGCCGACGCCGTGATCATCGGCAGCCGCATCATCCAGGAAATCGAGGCGGCGGGGCCGGAACAGGCGGTGGCGCGGGTCAAGGCCTTCCTCAAGCCGATCCGCGAGGCGCTCGACGCGCAGGTGGTCCTGCTATGAGCTGGCTGCAAAAGCTCCTGCCGCCGAAGATTCAGCGCTCCTCGGGCCCGAAGCGCGCGGTGCCGGAAGGGCTGTGGACCAAGTGCCCGGCCTGCGACGCGGTGCTCTACAGCACCGACCTGGAGAAGAACCTCAACGTGTGCCCGAAGTGCGGCTTTCACCAGAGGATCGGCGCGCGCGCGCGGCTC
>JBFFZT010000009.1:0-11790 GCA_041568535.1 Burkholderiales bacterium
GAGGAAGTCGCCGTCCCCCGTGACCGCGACCACCGTGCGCTCGGGCGCGGCGAGCTTGGCGGCCACCGCCGCGGGCAGCCCGTAGCCCATCGAGCCGGCGGTCGAGCCGAGCTGCGTGCGAAAGCCCTTGTAGCGGAAGAACCGGTGCACCCAGCCCGAGAAGTTGCCCGCGCCGCCGCAGACGATCGCGTCCTCCGGCAGCTGCTGGTCGAGCCACTTCACGACCTCGCCGTAGTGCAGCCTGCCCGGCATCGGCTGTACGGCCGTCCAGGCGAGGAACTCCTCGCGTGCCGCCTTGGTGCGCGCCGCCCACTTCGCGCCGTCCAGCTTCACCTGCGCGAGCGCGTCGACGAACTGCGCCATGCCCGCGTTGATCGGCAAGGCCGCGCGATATACGCGGCCGAGCTCCTCCGCGCCGCCGTGCACGTGCACGAGCGTCTGGCTAGGCACCGGCGCCTGCAGCAGCGTGTAGCCGCTGGTGGTCATCTCGCCCAGGCGCGCGCCAATCACCAGCAGCACGTCGGCTTCGCGAACGCGTTGCGCGAGCTTGGGGTTGATGCCGATGCCGACGTCGCCGGCGTAGCTCGCGCTCCGGTTGTCGAGCAGGTCCTGGCAGCGAAACGACGTGCCCGCCGCGAGCCGTGCACCTTCCAGCCACGCGCGCAGCCGCTCGCAGCTGGGGCGGTCCCAGCCGCCGCCGCCGAGGATCACGAACGGACGCTCCGCCGACTGCAGGAGCTTGTGCAGCTCGTGCATGTCGCCCGGCGCAGGCGCCGGGCGCACCGTCTTGTAGTGCGGCACATCGGCGACCGCGCCCTCGGCGAACAGCATGTCCTCGGGCAGCGCGAGCAGCACCGGGCCGGGCCGGCCCGCCATCGCGGTGTGGAAAGCATGACTTACGTACTCGGGGATGCGCTCGACGCGGTCGATCTGCGCCACCCACTTGGTCAGCGGCCCGTACATGCGCCGGTAGTCGATCTCCTGGAACGCCTCGCGCTCGGCGAAATCGCCGCCGACCTGCCCTACGAACACCAGCATCGGCGTGGAGTCCTGGAATCCGGTGTGCACGCCGACGGAACCGTTGGTCGCGCCCGGACCGCGCGTGACGAACAGCACCCCGGGCTGGCCGGTCAGCTTGCCGTAGGCTTCCGCCATGTAGGACGCGCCGCCTTCCTGGCGGCAGACGATGAACTTCAGCCGGTCGGCGACGTCGTGAAAGCCGTCGAGCACGGGCAGGTAGCTCTCGCCCGGCACGCCGAAGGCGAGCTTCACGCCGTGGCCGACGAGCGCATCGGCGAGGATGCGCCCGCCGTGCCGGACTCTGAGGTCTTGTCGCACGCCGGTTGCTCGGGGAGCGGGTTCGGCGCTTAGCTGCGCGCGAACAGCAGCACGGCCGCGTAGACCACCGCGCCCAGCGTGGTGCACGCCAGGATCCATCCCGAGGGCGCCGGATGCGCTTCGACCAGCTTGTCGACGCTGAGGCGCATGTCGTCCCCGCCGCGCATCACCTGCCGCGGAGAGAACCAGCGGTTCGCATGCTTTTCCAGGGTGGCGAGCGAGTCCGGGACGAAGAACAGCATGAACCCCACGATGACGCCGACGACGCTGCCGACGGCCAGGAACCAGCGCAGGGTGCCGGCCGCGATCGCGACCACGGTCGCCATGTCGCCCCGCGCCACCGTCTTGCCGAAGGCGGCCGGATCGACGCTCATGACCAGTCCGAACGCCGCAAACACGCCGCCCGCCATCAGCAGGCCGCCGACCCAGCGCCGGTTGCGGTGCGAAAACTGCTCGGTGCTGCGCGGCGCATCGAGCGCCTTGAAAGCGCCGCGCGTCGAGATCCACCGGTTCAGCCCCTGCAGCACGCCCAGAGTGCGCGCGCTGGCGACGATCAGCCCCACGCCCGCGGCGAAGCCGACCGCGGCGAACACCATGACCAGCGCGATGAAGAACTGGAACAGCAACTGCCAGAGCATGTCGTTAGGGGACAGCATGGGCCTCCCTTGCCAGGATTGTTTGTAGTTTCTCGCAGCACTCGGCCACCGCAGCATTCGCGGTGTCGAGCACGCCACCGAAAAGGATGAAGCCGTGGATCATGTCCGCATACTCCCGGTAGGCGACCTCCACGCCCTCCTGCGCCAGGCGCTCGGCGTAGGCACGCCCCTCGTCCAGCAGCGGGTCGTAGCCCGCAGTGATCAGGTAGGCCGGCGGCAGGCCGGCGAGGCTCTTCGCGAGCAGGGGCGAAGCGCGCCACTCGACGAGGTCTGCCTTTCGCGGCAGGTACTGCGCCTGGAAGTACTCGATGCCCCGCTTCGTCAGCAGGTAGCCCTCGCCGTTGCGCCGGATCGAAGCATGCTGCAGGCGCTGGTCGGTCGCGGGATAGATCAGGAGCTGAAACGCGATCCCCGGACCGCCCTGGTCGCGCGCGTGCAGCGCCACCACGGCGGCGAGATTGCCGCCGGCGCTGTCGCCCCCGACGGCAACGCGCGGATGGCGCTCGGCCACGAACTTCAGCGCCGCGACGCAGTCGTCGACCGCCGCGGGGAACGGGTGCTCGGGAGCGAGGCGGTAATCGACGGAATACACCGCGCAGCGCGCGCCGTTGGCGAGCTGCCGGCACAGCACGTCGTGCGTGTCGAGGTCGCCGATCACCCAGCCGCCGCCGTGGTAGTAGACGAGCGCCGGAAGCTCGTCCGCGGGCTGCGTGCCCGCGGGTCGATAGGCGCGCAGCGCCACGGGCCCCGGCCCGATCACGAGCCTTGCGTCCGCGACCTCGGGCGCCCTGGGCGCGAGCGCCGCGCGCGTGTCGCGGTAGATGCGCCGCGCCACGTGCGCCGGCACTTCGTAATAGGGCGGCAGCGGCGATTTCGCCGCGCGCTCGAGCAGTGCTGCGACCTGGGGGTGCAGGCTCACTTGACCGCGGCGAGCATCTTCTTCAGGCGCTCGACGAAGAACGGCGCGCACTTGTGGATCTTCGTCTCCTGCGTGATGATCAGCGGCCGGATGCGCGGCAGGTACGCCTGCCACTCGGGATCGGCCTGCATCGCGGCGCGCATCTTCTCGCGCTGGTTGAGATCGTCGTAGGCCCACATGTGGGTCACAAGGTTCTGCAGGCCGGCCTCGGTGACGTAGTAGCCGACCAGGTTCGGCAGGTGGCGCAGCTGCACCTTCATGCCGACTTCCTCATAGTGCTTGAAGTACTCCGGGGCCTTGCCCGGGTGCAGCAGGTACATGCGCTCTTCGACGTACATGCGGGACCACCTCGATGGGAATGTCCGATTATAGTATCGGCCCGATGGACGACATCAACAGCCTGCGGCGCATCCTTTCGCAGAACCGCGTCATCGCGGTGGTCGGGCTGTCGGCCGACTGGTTCCGGCCGAGCTACTTCGCCGCCAAGTACATGCAGGAGCACGGCTACACCGTCATCCCGGTGAATCCGCGCTACGCCGAGATCCTGGGCCAGAAATGCTACAAGTCGCTGCGCGACGTGCCGGGGAAAGTCGACATCGTCGACTGCTTTCGCAAGAGCGAGGACATCATGCCGATCTGCGATGACGCCATCGCCATCGGCGCCAAGGTGCTCTGGCAGCAGCTCGGGGTGAAGAACGAGGCCGCCGCGGCCAAGGCGCGCGCGGCCGGCCTGGAGGCGGTCTTGGACCGCTGCGTGAAGATCGAGCACGGACGCCTGTTCGGGGGCCTGAACTGGGTCGGGGTGAACACCCGGGTGATCTCCGCCAAGCGGCCACGCGTACTCGCTTATTAAGAATCCGGCTCAGGCATCTGTTTTTTCGATGAAATGCGTGAGATTTACCTCTAGCGCAGCCGCCGCGGGGACGTTATCCTTCAGTCCGTGTCCCGACCCTTGCGCATCTTCGAAGGCCGCTTTGGCCGCCTGATCCTCGCCGAGGCGCCGGAATACTTCGCGGCCGGTGAGAACACCGCGCCCGTGATCCTGTTCAAGCACCAGGGTGCGGACTGCACGTTGCGCATCGGCGAGGCCTCGGTGCTGCTGACGCGGGACGACGTGATCTTCGTCGAGCCGCTCGAGGCGCACGGCGGCGAGGGCGCGCCCGGCGCCGGCGCCACGCGCCTGATCGAGTTCCATCCTTCGCCCGACTGGCTGAACGAGGCGTTTCCCGAAAGCTTTCAGCCGGTCGGCGGCCGCGTCTTCGCCCACGCGCGCGAGGCGATCACCCCGCGCATGCGCCAGCTCGCCGACACGCTGGCGGTCGAGGCCCTGAACGACCAGTTCCTGTCGCCCGAGCGGCTCGAGTTCATGCTGCAGGAGCTGATGCTGGCGGTGGTCGAGAACTACCTCGCGCGCCGCCGTACCGGCGCGGCGCTGTGGCGCGGCTCGCGCTTCGCCGACACGCGCATCCGCAAGGCGCTCGGGCTGCTGCGCGCGCGCCCCAACAAGGACGTCAACATCGACGACCTGGCAAGCCAGGTCGGCCTGTCGCGCTCGCGCTTCTACGACCTGTTCCAGCTGAGCACCGGCCGCTCGCCGCGCGCCTATCTCGACATGCTGTGCGTCGAAACCGCCATCGCCAAGCTCTCCGGCGGCCGCGCGCGCATTGCCGACGTCTCGGCCGAGCTCGGTTTCTCGGCGCAGAGCAACTTCACGCGCTTCTTCCTCAACCAGGTCGGCATCCCGCCCTCCGAGTACCGGCGCGCCGCCGCGCGCCCCGAGAGCACGGAAGCGCCGAAGCCGCCCGAGCCGCCGGCCTGAGCAGCGCCGGCGCTGGTGCGCCGGCGAAGCGCGCGTTACCCTAGGGCATAGACCACCGGGCGCCGCGCCTGGGCACGGCGGTCGCTTGCCGCAACCCCCGGGGACCCCCTGCATGTCCGAGCGCCGCCACTACGATGAAATGCGCACCGCGAGCGGCGAAGTCCGCGCGCATTTCCGCGCGCTCTCGGAATGGCTCGCCGCAACGCCCGCCGAGCGCGTGGCGGAGAAGCGCCGCGAGGCCGACCTGCTGTTTCACCGCGTCGGCATCACCTTCGCCGTGTACGGCGACGAGGCGGGCGCCGAGCGCCTGATTCCCTTCGACACCATCCCGCGCGTCATTCCGCGCGCCGAATGGGACATGCTCGAGCGCGGCCTGCGCCAGCGCGTCGGCGCGCTCAACCGCTTCCTGCACGACATCTACCACGGCCAGGAGATCCTCGCCGCCGGCGTGATTCCCGCCGAGCAGGTGCTCACCAACGACGCCTACCAGGTAGCGATGCTCGGCCTCGACCTGCCCAACGAGGTGTACTCGCACATCGCCGGCATCGACCTCATCCGCCACGACGATGGCCAGTACTACGTGCTCGAGGACAACCTGCGCACGCCTTCAGGCGTGTCCTACACGCTCGAGAACCGCAAGATGATGATGCGACTGTTTCCCGAGCTGTTCGATCGCCAGCACGTCTACCCGGTCGAGCACTATCCGGCGCTGCTCCTCGAGACCCTGCGCGCGGCGGCGCCGCCGCGCGCGCGCGACCCGGTGGTCGTAGTGCTGACGCCGGGCCAGTACAACAGCGCCTACTTCGAGCACGCCTTCCTCGCGCAGCAGATGGGCGTCGAGCTGGTCGAGGGGCCGGACCTGTTCGTGAAGGACGGCCACGTCCTCATGCGCACCACCGCGGGCAGCCAGCGCGTCGACGTGATCTACCGCCGCGTTGACGACGCGTTTCTCGATCCGCTCGCCTTCCGCCAGGATTCCTACCTCGGCGTGCCGGGCCTGCTCTCGGTGTACCGCGCCGGCAACGTCGGCCTCGCCAACGCCATCGGCACCGGCGTGGCGGACGACAAGTCCACGTACCCCTACGTGCCGGAGATGATCCGCTTCTACCTCGGCGAGGAGCCGATCCTGAAGAACGTGCCGACCTGGCAGTGCAAGCGCCCGGAGGATCTCGCGCACGTCATGGACCATCTCGCCGAGCTCGTGGTGAAGGAAGTGCAGGGCTCGGGCGGCTACGGCATGCTGATCGGTCCCGCCGCGACCAAGGCCGAGATCGAGGCCTTCCGCAAGCGCGTGCGCGCCAACCCGGCGAACTACATCGCGCAGCCGACGCTGTCGCTGTCCACCTGCCCGACGTTCGTCGACAAGGGCATCGCCCCGCGCCACGTCGACCTGCGCCCGTTCGTGCTCTCCGGCAAGGAGGTGCGCATGGTCCCCGGCGGCCTCACGCGCGTCGCGCTACGCGAGGGCTCGCTGGTGGTCAACTCCTCGCAGGGCGGCGGCACCAAGGACACCTGGGTGGTGGACTGATGCTCTCGCGCGTCGCCGACCGCATTTTCTGGCTGAGCCGCCAGATGGAGCGCGCCGAGAACATGGCGCGCATCCTCGGCGTGACCTCCAACCTGGTGATGTTCGGCACCAAGGACGTGCAGGAGCAGAACCTGCTCGCGCCGCTGTCCATCACCGGCACGGAAGAAGCGTTCTTTGAGCGCCACAAGAAGCTGACGCTGGCGGCGTTGATCGAGTTCCTGGCGCTCGACGAGAAGAATCCCACCTCGATCTATTCCTGCCTGAAAGGGGCGCGCGAGAACGCGCACTCGGTGCGCTGGCAGATCACCTCGGAGATGTGGGAGACGCTGAACGGCACTTGGCTCGAAGTGCGCGCCATGCAGCCCGCGCGCGTCACCGGCGCCGGCGCCACGCAGTTCTTCGACTGGGTGAAGGACCGATCGCACCTGTTTCGCGGCGTCACCTACGGCACCATCCTGCGCGGCGAGGCGTTCAATTTTTCGCGCCTCGGCACCCACCTCGAGCGCGCCGACAACACGGCGCGCATCCTCGACGTCAAGTACCACGTGCTGCTGCCCTCGGTCGCCGACGTCGGCGGCGCGCTCGACTTCTACCAGTGGACGGCGCTGCTCAGGTCGGTGTCCTCGTTCGAGACCTACCGCCAGCTCTACCGCGACCAGATCTACCCGATCAAGGTGGCGCAGCTGCTGCTGCTCGAGCGGCGCATGCCGCGCTCGCTCGCCGCGTGCTTCGACCTGATCAAGGACTCCATGGATCGCATCGAGGGCCAGAACGACCACGCCGCCAAGCGCCTCGCCTACGAGCTGCACGCGCGCCTCACGCACGCCGACATCGACGAGATCTTCCAGGGCGGCTTGCACGAGTACCTGAACGCCTGTCTGGCCGACTTCAACGAGCTCGGCAGCCGCATCGAGCGCGCCTACCTGGGGGCGGTATGAAGCTCAGCCTGCTGTACGGCACGCGCTACAGCTACGAATCGCCGGTGCGCTATTCGACGCAGTACCTGCGGCTCACGCCGCGCGACACGGTGCGCCAGAAAGTGCTCGCCTGGAAGATCGAGACGCCCGGCCAGCCGGTCGGCACGCACGACGGCTACGGCAACGTGCTGCACGTGCTCACGCTCGACAAGCCGTTCACGGAAATCGTCATCCGCGCCTCGGGCGAGGTCGAGACCTCCAGATCGGTCGACGAGCCTTCGGACTTCACCGGCACGCCGCTCTCGCCGCTGCTTTTCCTGCGCGCGACGCCGCTCACGCGCACCGACGACAAGCTCGCCGCTTTCGCCGAGGGCTTTCGCCGCCGCGCCGGCACGCTCTCCGGGTTGCGCGAGCTTGCCGCGGCCGCAAAGCGCGAGCAGCCCGAGGCGGGCGCCATCGCCCTCGCGCACACCTTCATCGCCGGCTGCCGCTTCCTCGGCGTGCCGGCGCGCTTCGTGTCGGGGTTCATCTGCGCCGAGGCCGTCACCAACAAGGTCGCGCCGCACGCCTGGGCCGAGGCCTGGGTGGTGGATCGCTGGCGCAGCTTCGACATCGCATACGATTCGACCGTCGGCGAGGCGCACGTCAAGGTCGCCGTCGGCGCCGATTACAACGACGCCTCGCCAATCCGCGGCGTGCGCACCGGCGGCGGCACGGAAACCATGAGCCCCCTCGAGCAGACCGCCCAGTGACATGTCGATCCACGTCGCGCTGAATCACGTCACGCACTACCGCTACGACCGGCCGGTGGCGCTGTCGCCGCACGTCGTGCGGCTGCGCCCGGCGCCGCACGCGCGCACCCCGGTGCACGCCTACTCGCTCAAGGTCGCGCCCGCCAAGCACTTCCTCAACTGGCAGCAGGACCCGCAGGCGAACTGGCTGGCGCGCCTCATGTTCCCGGAGAAGACGCGCGAGCTGCGGGTGGAAGTGGACCTGGTGGCCGAGATGTCGGTCATCAACCCGTTCGATTTCTTCCTCGAGCCGAGCGCGGAAAAGATCCCGTTCGCCTACGACGCGGCGCAGCTGCACGAGCTGACGCCCTACCTCGTGAAGGTGCCGGCGACACCGTTGTTCAAGGCCTACCTGGCCGAGATCCCGCGCGCGCCGCGCCCCTCGGTGGACTTCCTCGTGGCGCTGAACGCGCAGCTGGCCAAGGACATCCGCTACCTCATCCGCATGGAGCCCGGCGTGCAGACGCCGGAAGAAACGCTCAAGAACGCGAGCGGCTCGTGCCGTGACTCGGGCTGGCTGCTGGTGCAGATCCTGCGCCACCTCGGGCTCGCGGCGCGCTTCGTCTCGGGCTACCTGATCCAGCTCACCGCCGACGTGAAGTCGCTCGACGGCCCCTCCGGGCCGGCGGCCGACTTCACCGACCTGCACGCCTGGTGCGAGGTGTACCTGCCGGGCGCGGGCTGGGTCGGCCTCGACCCGACCTCGGGCCTGTTTGCGGGCGAAGGCCACATCCCGCTCGCCTGCTCGCCCGAGCCCGGCAGCGCGGCGCCGGTCACCGGCACCACCGAAAAGTGCGAAGCGGAGTTCTCGCACCACATGCAGGTGGCGCGCGTGTGGGAGGCGCCGCGCGTCACCAAGCCCTATACCGAGGCGCAGTGGTCGGCGATCGCTTCGCTCGGGCATCGCGTCGACGCCGACCTCGCGCGCGACGACGTGCGCCTCACAATGGGCGGCGAGCCGACGTTCGTCTCGGTCGACGACCGCGACGGCGCCGAGTGGAATACGGACGCCGTGGGGCCGACCAAGCGGCGCCTGGGCGCTGCGCTCCTTGCGCGGCTGAAGAAGCGCTATGCCGCGCAGGGGCTGCTGCACTACGGCCAGGGCAAGTGGTACCCGGGCGAGCAGCTGCCGCGCTGGTCGCTTTCCTGCTACTGGCGCAAGGACGGCGAGCCGGTCTGGGAGAACGCGGCGCTGTTCGCCAACGAGTCGGTGAACCACGGCGCGACGCCCGAGAAAGCCGAAACCTTCCTCAAGACGCTTGCCGCGAAGCTCGGCCTCGACCCGAAGTACGTGTTCCCCGGATACGAGGACACCTGGTACTACCTGTGGCGCGAGCGCAGGCTTCCGGCGAACGTCGATCCGCACGACGCGCGGCTCGACGATCCGCTCGAGCGCATGCGGCTGCGCAAGGTATTTTCGCAGGGGCTCGGCAAGGCCGTCGGCCACGTGCTGCCGCTGCAGCGCGACGAGAAAAGCGGGCGCTGGCAGACGGGGCCGTGGTTCCTGCGCGACGAGCGCTGCTATCTCATCCCCGGCGATTCGCCCATGGGCCTGCGGCTGCCGCTCGATTCGCTGCCCTGGGCCGCCAAGGCCGACTACCCGTACCTGCACGCGCCCGACCCGATGCAGCAGGTGTCGCCGCTGCCGCGCTACCAGGCATCATCGGTGCACCTGCCGGCGCCGGGCGCCGCGGGGCGCGCCGCAGAGCGCGCGCCCGGGGCGTTCGAGTCCGCCGCCTGGATCACGCGCATGGCGATGTGCGCCGAGCCGCGCCACGGCGTGCTCTACGTCTTCATGCCGCCGACGCGCGCGCTCGAGGACTATCTCGAGGTCTGCGCCGCGGTGGAGGCCACGGCGGCCGAGCTGAAATGCCCGGTGGTGCTGGAGGGCTACGAGCCGCCGAAGGACCCGCGGCTCGAATCGCTGCGCATCACGCCCGATCCCGGCGTGCTCGAAGTGAACGTGCATCCGGCGAAGAGCTGGGACGAGCTCGTCGACAACACCACGTACCTGTACGAGCAGGCGCACCTGACGCGGCTCACCACCGAGAAGTTCATGCTCGATGGACGCCACACGGGCACCGGCGGCGGCAACCATGTGGTCCTCGGCGGATCGACGGCTGCGGACTCGCCGTTCCTGCGGCGGCCCGACCTGCTGGCGAGCCTGCTCGCCTACTGGCACAACCACCCGTCGCTGTCGTACCTGTTCTCGGGCATGTTCGTCGGCCCGACCAGCCAGGCACCGCGCGTCGACGAGGCGCGAAACGATTCGGTCTACGAGATCGAGGTCGCGTTCCGCGAGCTCGAGCGGCAGATGAAGCTGAGCGGCGCGGCGTGCCCGCCGTGGCTGGTGGATCGCCTGTTCCGCAACCTGCTCATCGACGCATCGGGCAACACGCACCGCTCGGAGTTCTGCATCGACAAGCTTTACTCGCCCGACGGGCCGACGGGGCGGCTGGGGTTGCTGGAGATGCGCGCCTTCGAGATGCCGCCGCATGCGCGCATGTCGATGACGCAGCAATTGCTGCTGCGCGCCCTGGTCGCGCGCTTCTGGCAGAAGCCTTACCTGCCGGGGCGCCTGAAGCGCTGGGGCACCGAGCTGCACGACCGCTTCATGCTGCCGTGGTTCGTGTGGCAGGATTTCGAGGACGTCATCGCGGAAGTGAACGACTTCGGCTATCCACTGGAAGCGTCCTGGTTTGCGCCGCATTTCGAGTTCAAGTTTCCGCGTTACGGCGACTTCGCTGCGCGCGGGGCGCAGATCGAGCTGCGCGCCGCGTTGGAGCCCTGGCACGTGATGGGCGAGGAAGGTGCGCCCGGCGGCACCGTGCGCTACGTCGATTCCACGGTCGAGCGGCTGCAGGTGCTGGCGAGCGGCATCGTCGGCGATCGCATGGTGCTCACGTGCAACGGCCGGCGCGTGCCGTTGACGCCGACGGGCAACATCGGCGAATACGTCGGCGGCGTGCGCTACCGCGCCTGGCAGGCGCCGTCCGCCTTGCATCCGACCATCGGCGTGCACGCGCCGCTGGTGTTCGACATGGTGGACACATGGATGTCGCGCTCGATGGGCGGGTGCCAGTATCACGTCTCGCATCCGGGCGGACGGGCGCACGCCACTTTCCCGGTGAATGCCTATGAAGCGGAAGGCCGGCGCCTGGCAAGGTTCTTCCGCATCGGGCATACGCCGGGACGCGTGGATGTCGCGGCCGAGGAACGCAATCCGAACTTCCCGTTCACGCTGGATCTGCGGCGCTAGGGTTTCGATTTCAGAGAGGAGCTCCAACCATGGGCAGGTCGACCAATCGCAATCGTCGCAACCGCATGCGCAGGCAGAAGATCGTGAAGATGCTGAAGAAGCGGATCAAGCAAGGCAAGAAGCGTCCGCCGGCGAAGTGACGCCGTGAACACCGCCCTCGTCGCCGGCGCGACGGGCGCGACCGCCAAGCGGCTCGTCGAAGTGCTGCTCGACGCCGGCTGGCAAGTCGTCGGACTGTCACGCCGTGCGCCCGACAAATCCGCCCACGCCCGGCTCAAGTACCTGCGCACCGATCTGCAGGACGGGGCAAGCTGCGCGCGCGCGCTCGAGCAGGCCGGCAGCGTCACGCATCTGTTCTACACCGCCCGCGCCGAGTTCGGCGAAGGCGGCGCGGAAAGCGTGGCGCCCAACGTCGCCATGTTCCGCCACGTGCTGGACGCCGTGGAGCGCGCGTCGCCGGGTCTCGAGCACGTGCACCTGGTCGAAGGCCAGAAGTGGTACGACTTCCACGTCAGGCCGCCGCGCACGCCCACGCGCGAAGACGACCCCCGGTTGCCGCAGGC
>JBFFZT010000010.1:0-11746 GCA_041568535.1 Burkholderiales bacterium
CGCGATGCGCGCGCCGGCCTCCACCAGCTTTTCCACCGTCGCCCCGAGCGTCTGCGGCGCGGCGCCGGTCAGCTTCACCTTGCCGCCCGCCGCCGCCACCGCGGCCAGGTACGTCCCCGTCTCGATGCGGTCCGGCATCACGCGGTGCTTCGCGCCCGAGAGCGCGCGCACGCCCTCGATGCGGATGGAGCCTGTGCCGGCGCCCTCGATCCTCGCGCCCATCGCATTGAGGCAATGCGCGAGGTCGACGACCTCGGGCTCGCGCGCCGCGTTCTCCAGGAGCGTCGTGCCCTCGGCGAGCGTGGCCGCCATCATCAGGTTCTCGGTGCCGGTCACCGTGACCATGTCCATCGCCACGCGCGCGCCGCGCAACCGCTTCGCGGCGGCGTTCATGTAGCCGTGCTCGACGGTGATCTCGGCGCCCATGGCCTGCAGGCCCTTGACGTGCTGGTCGACCGGACGCGCACCGATGGCGCAGCCGCCCGGCAGCGACACGCGTGCGCGCCCGCAGCGCGCGAGCAGCGGCCCGAGCACGAGCACCGAGGCGCGCATGGTTTTTACCATCTCGTAGCCGGCCACCGGCTCAGTGATGCGCTGCGCCCGCAACTCGAGCCGCCCGTCGTCCTGCGCGCCGACCTCGACGCCCATCTGCGCGAGCAGCTTCGCCATCGTGCGCACGTCCATCAGGCGCGGCACGTTCTCGAGCGCGAGCGCCTGGTCGGTGAGCAGCGCCGCGCACAGGATCGGCAGCGCCGCGTTCTTCGCGCCGGAGACGCGCGTTTCACCGGCGAGCGCGCGCCCGCCGGTGACCAGCAGCTTATCCACCGGCTGCCGCTTCCTCGGGCGTGAGCGTCTTCATCGACAGCGCGTGCACTTCCTCGCGCATGCGCTCGCCCATCGCCGCGTACACCAGCTGGTGGCGCTGGATGCGGCTCTTGCCGGCGAACGCCGCCGACACCACGAGCGCCTGGAAGTGCTGGCCGTCGCCCACCACCTCGACGCGCTCGCAGGCAAGGCTCGCGCGAATGCTGCTCTCGATGCTCTCGGGGGTCACCATGCTCAGGTCCTGATCTTGTAGCCCTTCTTCAGCAGCTGAAGCGTCAGCGCCGAAAGGAGCGCCAAGCTTACCCCGACCACGGCGAGGCTGGCGCCCGGCGCGAAATCGGAGGCGCCGAAGAAGCCGTAGCGAAAGCCGTCGATCATGTAGAAGAACGGGTTCAGGTGCGACACGGCCTGCCAGGCCGGCGGCAGGGAATGGATCGAGTAGAACACGCCCGAGAGCATGGTGAGCGGCAGGATGAGGAAGTTCTGGAACGCCGCGATCTGGTCGAATTTCTCCGCCCACAGCCCGGCGAGCAGCCCGAGCACGCCCAGCAGCATGCTGCCCAGGAGCGCAAAGGCGAGCGCCCACAGCGGCGCGACCACCGACAGATCGACGAACCACGCCGTCACCACGAGCACGCCCAGTCCGACCACCAGGCCGCGCGCCGCCGAGGCGAGCACGTAGGCGGCGAAGAACTCCGCGTGCGACAGCGGCGCGAGCAGCACGAACACGAGGTTGCCGGTGACCTTCGACTGGATGAGGCTGGAGGAGCTGTTGGCGAACGAGTTCTGCAGCACGCTCATCATCACCAGGCCGGGAACGAGGAACGCCGTGTACGGCACGCCCTCGAACACGCGCACATGGCCGCCGAGCGCCTGCGAGAAGATGACGACGTACAGAAGCGCGCTCAGCACCGGCCCGCCCACGGTCTGGAAGGCCACCTTCCAGAAACGCAGCAGTTCCTTGTACAGCAACGTGGCGAAGCCGGTCATGCGCTAGTGCTTCTGCATCAGGTGCAGGAACACGTCCTCGAGGTCCGCCGGGTGCGGCCCGGCGAAGCTCGCGAGCAGGTTCTGCGTCGTATCGAGCGCCACCACGCGGCCCGCCTTCAGCATGGCGATTCTCTGGCAGTGCTCCTCGGCCTCTTCCAGGTAGTGCGTGGTGAGCACGATGGTGTGGCCGTCGCGGTTCAGGCGCCGCACGAACTGCCACAGCCCCTGGCGCAGCTCGACGTCGACCCCCGCGGTCGGCTCGTCGAGCACGATCACCGGCGGCTTGTGCACCAGCGCCTGGGCGACAAGCACGCGCCGCTTCATGCCCCCGGAGAGCGAGCGCATGTTGGCGTTCGCCTTCTCGTCGAGGTCGAGGTGGTGCATCACCTCGTCGATCCAGGCGTCGTTGGCGCGGATGCCGAAGTAGCCCGACTGGAAGCGCAGCGTCTCGCGCACGGTGAAGAACGGGTCGAACACCAGCTCCTGCGGCACCACGCCGAGCATGCGGCGCGCCTTGCGGTAGTCCGCCACCACGTCGGCGCCGAGCACCGCCACCGCGCCGGCGCTCGCGCGCGCCAGCCCGGCGATGATGTTGATGAGCGTGGTCTTGCCGGCGCCGTTCGGGCCGAGCAGGCCGAAGAACTCGCCCTGGCGCACATCGAGCGTCACCCCGGCGAGCGCGCTCAGCGCGCCGTAGCGCTTTTCGACGCCGCGCACCTCGATGGCGGGGATCAGCTTGCGGTTTCTTCCTGCAGCAGCTCGGCCACGCCATAGAGCTGCGCCAGGCTCTTCAGGTCGGCCGGCAGGCGCGCGAGCGCGAGCGGCCGCTGGCGCAGCTTCGCCGCGCGCATCCAGGCGAACAGCACCGCCAGCAGCGACGAGTCGAGCTCGGTGACTTCGCCGAGGTCGATCGCGCTCACGCCGGCTTCGAGCGGACCGCGCGCCTCCTCGATCAGCCGCGCCGCGGTCGCGAGCGTCGCCGCGCCGCTCACGTAGAGCCGCTCGCCCTCGACCCGGATCATTTCCTGGCGCCGGCCTGCGCGGCGTCGAGCGACTTGTTCTTGGTCGAGAGCACGCCGATCAGGCCGTCGATGCCCTTGTCGCGCACGATGTTGGTGAACTCGGTGCGGTAGTTCACCACCAGGCTGATGCCGGCGACGCGCACGTCGTAGCACTTCCAGCCGTCGCCGGTCTTCTCCATGTCGTACTCGACCACCACCGGCTGCGAGCCGGGCTGCAGTACGCGCACCTGCACCGTGACGTCGGTGTCCTCGGGCTTCAGCTTGAGCGGGCGGAAGTCGAACTTCTGGTCGCCGAACGCGCTGAGCGAGCTGGCGTAGGTGCGCACCAGCAGCGTGCGGAACTCCTCGGCGAGACGCTTTTTCTGCTCGACGCTGGCCTTGCGCCAGTTCACGCCGACGGCGAGCGCCGTCATGCCGACGTGGTTGAAATGCGGCAGCGCCTTTTCCTCGATCACACGGATGGTCTTGGCGCGATCGCCGCTTTGCAGGTCCTTGTCCTCGACGATGATGCGCTGGATGTCGAGCATCACCTGCTTGACCAGCTCGTCGGGCGGCGTCGCCGCGGCCTGCGCCACGCCCGCGGCGAGCGCCAGCACCGCACATGCAAGTACGTGCTTCATCGTGCTTCTCCTCAGTCCGCCGGCGGCCGCTCGCGCGGCGGCCGGCCATCGTAGATCTGGCTCCTGCGCTGCTGCAGGTAGGCCTCGCGCAGGAACACATAGCGATCGAGCGCGGCCTCTTCCAGCGTGCGGCTCGCCCCGAGCAGGTCGGCCCGCCGGCCGATCGTGCGCGTCGCGGTCAGCGCGTTACGCTCATCCACGGGCGTATGTTCGTACACGGGATCGCCCGCCCAGTCGACCGGCAGGGCCGCCGTGTCGCGCAACGTCGAGGGCCCGAGCAGGGGCAGCACCAGGTACAGGCCGTCGCCCATGCCCCAGCGCGCCAACGTCTGCCCGAAGTCCTCGTTGTGCTTTTCCAGCCCCATGTCGCTCGCCCAGTCCTGGATGCCCAGCAGCCCGAGTGTCGTATTGACTGCGAAGCGTAACCAGTCATTGACCGCCGTTTCCACCTTGCCCTGTAACAAGTTGTTCGCGCCGATGAATAAGTCGTCGATATTGTTGAAGAAATTACGCACCGCGTCGCGCAGCCCCTGCGGCGTCACGTTCTTGTACAGGCGCGCCGTGGGCTGGAACACGATCTCGTCGGCCTTGTCGTTGAACGCGAAGACCGCGCGGTTCACGCCCTCGAGCGGATCGCGCGGATCCGCGTTCGTCGTCGCGCAGCCCCCGGCGGCGAGCGCGAGCGCCACAACGAGCGCGCGTGCACTCACTTGGCGCCCTGCGCCTCGCCGCCTTCGGCGGCCTTGTTGAACAGGAACTGGCTGATCAGGTTCTCCAGCACGACGGCGCTCTGCGTCAGGCGCAGGCGCTCGCCGTCCTTCAGCGTGCGCTCGTCGGCGCCGGCCTCCAGCCCGATGTACTGCTCGCCCAGCAGCCCCGAGGTGAGAATCTTGGCGGAGGTGTCGCGCGGAAAGCGGTAGCGCGAGTCGATCATGAAGATCGCCACCGCCTCGTAGGTCTTGCTGTCGAAGCCGATGTCGGCGACGCGCCCCACCACCACCCCCGCGCTCTTCACGGGGGCGCGCACCTTGAGGCCGCCGATGTTGGAGAAGCGCGCCTCCACCCGGTAGGTTTCGGCGGTGGAGAAGGAAGCGAGGTTGCCGACCTTGAGCGCGAGGAACAGCAGCGCCCCCAGGCCGATCGCGACGAATACGCCGACCCAAAGATCGATGGCGGAACGAGTCATTTCAGTTACCTCCGGTAAACATGAGCGCGGTCAGCACGAAATCGAGCGCAAGAATGGCGAGCGAGGAGGTGACGACGGTGCGCGTGGTGGCGCCCGAAACGCCTTCGGCAGTGGGCACCGCGTCGTAACCCTCGAACACGGCGATCAGCGTCACGGCGACGCCGAACACCACGCTCTTGATGACGCCGTTCAGGATGTCGTTGCGCACGTCCACCGCCGCCTGCATCTGCGACCAGAACGCACCTTCGTCCACGCCGATCAGCACCACGCCCACGAGGTAGCCGCCGAAGATGCCCATCGCCGAGAACAGGGCCGCCAGCAGCGGCATGGAAAGCACCCCGCCCCAGAAGCGCGGCGCGACCACGCGCGCGATCGGGTCCACCGCCATCATCTCCATCGCCGAGAGCTGCTCGGTCGCCTTCATCAGGCCGATCTCCGCCGTGATCGCGCTGCCCGCGCGGCTCGCGAACAGCAGTCCCGCGACCACCGGTCCGAGCTCGCGCACCAGCGACAGCGCCACCAGCACGCCCAGCGCCTCCGAAGAGCCGTAGCGCTGCAGCGTGTCGTAGCCCTGCAGGCCGAGCACCATGCCGACGAACAGGCCCGACACCAGGATGATGATGAGCGAGAGCACGCCGGCAAAGTAGATTTCGCGCATCGTCAGCCGGAAGCGGCGCAGCGCGGTGCCCGAGTGCATG
This sequence comes from Burkholderiales bacterium, assembly GCA_041568535.1. Lineage (GTDB taxonomy): Bacteria > Pseudomonadota > Gammaproteobacteria > Burkholderiales > SG8-39 > JAABQT01. Next base: position 5,342 of record JBFFZT010000010.1, read on the forward strand.
AGGAGGTACACGAAGAAGCGGCTGGCGTAGCCCAGGCGCCACACTCCGGTGGTCACCATGGCGCCGAGACGGACGAAGGCGTGGCGCAAAGTCAGGCGTTGCCGGCAAAGCCGAGGTCGGCCGGGTAGCCGGCGGCCGGGTAATGGAACGGCACCGGCCCGTCGATGGCGCCGCTCACGAACTGCTCGACGAACGGCACGCCCGAGCGGCGCACCTCGGCGCTCGTGCCTTGGGCGACGACACGGCCGTCGGCCATGAAGTAGACGTAGTCCACGAGCGGCAGGGTCTCGGCCACGTCGTGCGTGACGATGACCGCGGTCGCGCCGAGCGCATCGTTCAGCTGCCGCACCAGGCGCGCGATCACGCCGAGGGCGATCGGGTCGAGGCCGGTGAACGGCTCGTCGTACAGGATCAGCTCCGGGTCGAGCGCGATGGCCCGCGCCAGCGCCACGCGTCGCGCCATGCCGCCCGAGAGCTCGGCGGGCATCAGCGGCGCCGCGCCGCGCAGCCCCACCGCCTCGAGCTTGAGCAGCACCAGGTCGCGGATCGCGTCCTCCGGAAGGTTCGTGTGCTCGCGCATCTGGAACGCCACGTTGTCGAACACCGTCATGTCCGTGAACAGGGCGCCGAACTGGTACAGCATGCCCATGCGCCGGCGCAGCGCGTACAGGCCGTCGCGGTCCAGTTCGCCCGTCACCTGGCCGAGCACGCGCGCGCGCCCGCGCGTGGGCAGCAGCGCCGCGGCGATGATGCGCAGCAGCGTGGTCTTGCCGCAGCCCGACTGGCCCATCACCGCCACCACCTTGCCGCGCGGGATGTCGAGACTGATGCCGTGCAGGACCGGCTGGCGTCCGTAGGCGAACGTCAGGTCCTCGATCTGCGCGATGGCGGGGTCGGCCACGGGGCTGGAAGTGGACGGCGACAAGGCCCTGATTTTACTCGACGCGCTGGGCGAAGCCCGTTTCCCCTATAGTAGGGGCGTGGACAGGGCAGTCAGCAGCGCCGCGGTACGCGTGGCCGGTCTGGTCAAACGCTTCGGCAAGCGCGAAGTGCTGTCCGGCGTCGACCTCGAGGTCGCGCCCGGCGAAGCGTTCGGCCTGGTCGGCGCCAACGGCGCGGGCAAGACCACGCTGCTGAAATGCATGCTCGATTTCTGCGCTTACGACGCCGGCCGCATCGAGCTGTTCGGCATCGCCAGCGACGACGCGCGCGCGCGCGCGCGTCTCGCCTACGTGCCGGAGCGCTTCCTGCCGCCGCACTACCTGCGCGGCCGCGAGTTTCTCGGCCTCACCGTGCGCCTGGGCGGCGTCGCCTATCGCGAGGACGCCGCGCGCGCGCTGCTCGCGGAGCTCGCGCTCGAGGCCGAGGCGCTGGAGCGCCCGGTGCGCGAGCTTTCCAAGGGCATGACGCAGAAGCTCGGGCTCGCCGCCGGGTTCCTGCTGGCGCGCGATCTCGTTGTGCTCGACGAGCCCATGAGCGGGCTCGACCCGGCCAGCCGCGTTGCCGTCAAGTCGGTGCTCGGCCGGCTGCGCGCCGAAGGGCGCACGCTGCTGTTCACGTCGCACGTGCTGGCCGACGTCGAGGAGCTCTGCACCGGGATCGCGGTGCTGGAGCGCGGCCGCCTGCGCTTTCGCGGCGCGCCGGCCGAGCTGTGCGCGCGCTACGGCGAGTCGAGCCTCGAGCGCGCGTTCCTGCGCTGCGTGCATGGCGACTAGCCCGAACGAGGCGCGCGGCGCCAAGCCCCAGCTGCTGATCGTCGACGACGACGTGCTCGTCGCCGAGACGCTGACCTTTGCCTTGGGCGCCGATTTCGAGGTGCTGGCGTGCGAGTCGCGCGCCCACGCCATCGAGCTGCTGCGCCAGCTGCCGCAGCCCCCGCAGCTCGCGCTCGTCGACCTCGGCTTGCCGCCGCGGCCGCACGCGCCCGACGAAGGCTTTCAGCTGATCGCGGACCTGCTCGCGCACTCGCCGAGCATGCGTATCTTCGTGCTTTCGGGGCAGGGCGATGCGGCGAACGCGCGCCATGCGCGCACCCTGGGTGCCGCCGAGTTCATCGCCAAGCCCTGTGACCCGGCGCAGCTCAGGGCGACGCTGCAGCGTGCACTCGCATTTCGCCCGGCGGAGCCGGCGCGGCCCGCGGAGCAGGCCACGCGGCTGATCGGCGAGAGCCCGGCGCTTATACGCCTGCGCAACCAGATCGCGCAGTCTGCGGATTCGCCGTTTCCCGTGCTGGTCGAGGGCGAATCGGGCAGCGGCAAGGAGCAGGTGGCGCTCGCGCTGCACCAGCTCTCGCAGCGCGCCGCGAAGCCCTACCTGGCGCTCAACTGCGCGGCGATCGCCCCGACGCTGGTCGAGCCGACGCTGTTCGGCTACGTGAAGGGCGCGTTCACCGGCGCCACGGCCAACAAGTCGGGCTATTTCGAGGACGCGCAGGACGGCACGCTGTTTCTCGACGAGATCGGCGAGCTGCCGCCCGAGATCCAGGCCAAGCTCCTGCGCGTGCTGGAGAACGGCGAGTACCAGCGCGTCGGCGAGACGCAGCGGCGCGTAGCGCGCGCGCGCGTCATCGCCGCCACCAACCGCGACCTGCGCCAGGAGATGCGCCAGGGGCGGTTTCGCGCCGACCTGTATCACCGCCTTTCCGTGCTCACGGTGGCAGTGCCGCCGTTACGCGAGATGGGTCGCGACCGCCTGCTGCTGCTCGAGCATTTCCGCGCCCAGTACGCGGCGCAGGCGGGCGTCGCGCCGTTCGCCCTCGACGCCGCGGCGGAGCGCGCCTGGCTCGACTACCCGTTCCCGGGCAACGTGCGCGAGCTGCGCAACATCGTCATTCGCCTCACCACCAAGCACGCCGGCAAGCGCGTTTCCGCGGGCGAGCTGGAGCTCGAGTTCGACATGCAGAGCCAGGCCGCGGAAGCGCCGCGCCCGCGCGACCTGCTTGCCGAAGCGCAGCGCGAGCTGGAGCGCGGCGGCTTCAACCTGGACGACACGCTCAAGGCCTGGGAGCGCGCCTACGTCGAGGCCGCGCTCAAGATGACGCACGGCAACGTGAGCCAGGCGGCGAAGCTGCTGGGCGTGAACCGCACCACGCTCTACTCCCGCATGAGCACCGGGGAACCCGAGGGCGGCTCCCCCGTACCCCTTCCGCGCGAAAGGCGATAGGGCATGTCGCTCTATCTCGAGCACTTCGGCCTCAACGAGGCGCCTTTCCGCATCACGCCGCACACCGATTTCTTCTTCGACGGCGCCGACCGCGGCGCCACGCTCGAGGCGCTGCTCTACGCCGCCCTGCACGAGGAGGGCATCGTCAAGGTGGTGGGCGAAGTCGGCAGCGGCAAGACCATGCTGTGCCGCGTGCTGATCGAGCGGCTGCCGCCGCACATCGAAACCGTGTATCTCGCCAACCCATCGTTCACGCGCGACGAGATCCTGTACGCGGTCGCCGAGGAGCTGAAGGTCGAGATCCCCCGCGAGCGCGTTACCGGCGCGCTGCACGCGCTGCACGACCGGCTGATCGAATCCTACGGCCAGGGGCGGCGCACGCTGGTGCTGATCGACGAAGCGCACGCCATGCCCGAGGAAACGCTGGAACAGGTGCGGCTGCTGTCGAACCTGGAGACCAGCCGGCACAAGCTGCTGCAGATCGTGCTCTTCGGCCAACCCGAGCTGGACGAGGTCCTCGCGCTCGCCTCCATGCGGCAACTGAAGGACCGCATCACGCACAGCTTCCGCATGCGCCCGCTGTCGGCCGCGGAAGTCGCGACCTATCTGACGTTTCGCATGCGCGCCGCCGGCTATCGCGGACCGGACGTGTTTGCGCCGGCCGCCGTGAGCCTCATCGCCCGGGCCGCCGGCGGGCTGTCGCGGCGCATCAACATCCTCGCCGACAAGGCCTTGCTCGCGGCGTTCAGCGAGGGTACGCACGCCGTGGGCATGCGGCAGGCGCGCGCCGCGGTCGCCGACTCCGAGTTCGCGCCGCGCTGGGGGGCGCCCCGGGGCGTTGCTGCGTTCGGGGCGGCGGCGGCCGCGGGCGTCGTGCTCGGTGCGGGGGCCTACTGGTTGCTCGGACCCTCGCCCGCCCCTCCTGCCGCCACGCGCGCCGCGGCGCCTATGGCCGCCCCCGTGCCGGCCGTTCAGGCAGCGGCCGTGGCGACCCCGCCGGCGGTGCCCGCAAGCAGGCCGGAACCGCGGCTCGGGCGCGAGCAGATGCTGCGCATTGCCGGTTACGACGCCGGGCGCAACCCCCTGCTGCGTGAGCGCATCGAGGCGGCGCGCGACAAGCTCGACGCGGCCCCGGACGGGCATCACAGCATCGAGCTCTACTTCACTGACAACAGCGACCCGGACCGTGTCGAGCGCTTCCTCATGCGGGCGCGCGAGTTGGTGCCGCTCGACAACGTCTACATCGTGCCTGTGGAGAGCGGGGGCCGATACCGCATCTGGGCCCTTTACGGGGATTTCGCTGGCGAGGCCGCGGCACGGCAGGCCGCCGCGGGCCTGCCCCCCAAGTACCAGCAAGCCTTCCCCCTCGTGCCTCGAAGCTTTGCGGAGCTGCGCCGCGCGCTTTGAGCGAGCAGTCTGCAAGATCCTGAAAAGTCTCCCGCGACAGTCGCTTAGCGGCTTTTCTTCAGGCGCACTCATGCTATGCTAGCCGTCCAAGGGAGGCGCTACGACTTCATGACGTGGAAGATGTCGGTGTGCGTGGCTGCGCTCGCGACGGCGCTGGTGGGCTGCGCGCAGGCGCCCGCGAAGCCGTCGGAAACCCATCTGGGGGTGGAGGCGCCCCCGGTCCAGGCCCCGGGCGCAATCCCGCCGCCGGTGCAGATCGCGCCGGTCCTTCCCGCACCGCAGCCTGTGTCGCCACCCGAGACCTACAGCGTGGTCGTCAACGGCGTCTCGGCGCAGGACTTGTTGTTTGCGCTGGCGCGTGACGCCAAGCTGAACATCGACATCCACCCGGGCATTTCCGGCAATGTGACGCTGAACGCCGTCGACCAGACGCTGCCGCAGCTGCTGGAGCGCATTTCGCGGCAGATCAGCATGCGCTACGAGCTGAACGGGGCCAACTTGCTGGTGCTGCCTGACACGCCCTTCCTGCGCGCCTACAAGGTGGACTTCGTCAGCGCTTCGCGCAACGTCAAGATGCAGTCGCAGGCTTCCACGCAGTTCGGCGGTGGGGGCGCCGCGGCCGGCGCCGCGGGCGGATCTGGCGGGACCGGGTCGACCGCGACGATCGACGTCGCTGCCAGCAGCCAGCTCTGGGAGACCTTGGTGCAGAACATCCTGGACATCCTGGGTGAGGCCCCGGGGGCGGCGGCGACGGCGAAGCCCGCGGCCGGCGCGGCAACCGGCGGCGCGGGGGCGACGGGATCGAGCGCGGTCATCGGCAACCGCGAAAGCGGCGTGATCTACGTCCGGGCCTCCTCCCGCCAGCACGAGAAGGTGCAGGAGTTCCTCGATTCGGTGCTCGCCAACGTGCGCCGGCAGGTGCTGATCGAGGCCACGGTCGCCGAGGTGCAGCTGAGCAACGAGTACCAGCGCGGCATCGACTGGCAGCGCCTGCGTACCGGCGCGCTCACGACGGGTCGGGCCGCTTTCGGCACCGGGCAGTCGGGGGTGGAGTTCAACCAGATCTCGGCGGGCACGCCGGCCAACATCAGCACGAACGCCTTCGTGCTCGGCGGTGCCGTCGTGAGCCAGAACCTGAACGTCGCCATCAAGCTGCTCGAGTCGTTCGGCGACGTGCGCGTGCTGTCCAGCCCGAAGATCAGCGTGCTCAACAACCAGACCGCGCTGCTGCGCGTAACGCGCGACATCGTGTACTTCACGATCACGCCCTCGACGCAGCCGATTACGATCACAGGCAGCGGTGGCTCCGTCCAGGCGTCATTCACGACCACGCCGAACGTGGCGGCCGAGGGCTTCATGATGAGCGTGCTGCCGCAGATCAGCCAAGCCGACACCGTGGTGCTCAACGTGCGGCCGACGATCCGCCGGAAGGTCGACGACGCCACCGATCCGAATCCGGCGCTTACTACGCCCAATCTGATTCCGGTGTTCGAAACCCGCGAGCTCGACTCGATGCTGCGCATCCAAAGTGGGCAGACCGCGGTGCTCGGCGGGCTGATGCAGGATTCCGTGGAAAACGTCGAAGACACGATCCCGGGCCTGAACCGCATTCCCTTCTTCGGCAAGCTGTTCGCGCAGCAACGCAAGGTGACACGCAAGACCGAGCTGGTCATCTTCCTGCGTGCCACCGTGATCCGCGATGCAAGTGTCGACGGCGATTTCGCCCGTTTCCGCAATCTGCTGCCCACTGAAAATTTCCTCGCCCGACCGGGGACCGGCGCCCCCGCGCCGCAGTGACATGAGCCTGCTGCTCGAGGCGCTCAAGAAGGCCGAGAA